>CATPBU010000338.1 GCA_955652455.1 Candidatus Dormiibacterota bacterium | reverse complement strand
CCTGCGGGGGGGCGTCTGGAATTTCCTGAGCTCGGTCAACCTCAACACCATTGGCTTCGTCATCGTCGGGATGTTCGTCTTCACCTGGCTCGGCGCGCTGGCGGTGTGGCGATTCGGCCGCATCGAAGAGCGTTGGGCATTGGCTCCGGCCAGTGGCGAAGCGTCCGAGCCAGAAGCCTCATCGGCCGCCTGACCGCGGAAGCGCCGATGGCCTTCCGGTAGACTTCGATGCTCGTCCGACGGAGGTCAGCTAGCTCAGTTGGTTAGAGCGCACGGTTCACATCCGTGAGGTCGAGGGTTCGAATCCCCCGCTGACCACCATTGTTGCCGGCGCTCGTGTAGCCTGCAAAGCTGGAAGAGCAGCCGGCAAGTCTGGAGCACGAAGTCCGGAAAGTGTCCCCGCCGCACGAGCGCGCTATCCCCGGGCCCGTCCACTGGTGGCAGCCCCGGCGCTCTGTCAAGTGGTGGCTGCTGATCACCGGCGCCTCGGCGGTCCTCCTCACCGCCTCAAGTGCAGCGCTGCGCGTGTCCGGTCTGCTGTCGACGAGAACGGCGTTGATCGGCGCCGACGGGCACTCGCCGCCTGGTGTGCCAACCTCGCAGCCCGCGGCGGCCGGTGTCACCCCAGCCCCAACCGCGATCCCGGGGGCGTCACAGCCCCCCCCAACAGGAACCACGAAACCCCGGTCAGCGACCACGAGGCCAGCTGCCAGCCCGACGCACGGCGGGACATCGTCCAGCATTCCCCACGTGATGGTGGTGATGCTCGAGAACAAGGGCTACCCTGCGACGCTCGGCACCTGCTCGGCTGACCCATACCTCTGTTCGCTTGCCTCCACCTACGCCTCCGCCACCAACTGGTTCGGCGTCCGGCATCCCTCGCTTCCCAACTACCTCGCGGCCACCACGGGCTCGACGCAGGGCTGCACTTCAGACGCCTGTACGGGGCCGTACTCGCCGTCGCTCGGCGGCCAGCTCAAGAACGCCGGCATCCCATGGGTCGGGTGGTTCGAGTCGATGCCGTCCGCGTGCACCAACACCGACGTCGGGGCCCACGAGCGCCATCACAACCCCTTCAGCTATCAGAGTGATAGCGGGTGCGCGACACACGACCTGCCGTACCCCGGCGTCGGTCAAGCCGTCGCCACGTTGGACGGTGCCCACCCGCCCGCGTTCGTGTGGCTCGGCCCAGACGCGAACCACAACATGCACGAGCCCGCCACGGTGCAGGCCGGTGATGCGTGGCTGCAGAGCAACGTCGCGCCGATCCTCGCCTCCTCCTGGTACACGCACGGCAACGCCACCGTGGTGATCACCATGGACGAGTTCACCGGCGACAAGACCAACGGCGGCGGCCAGGTGCCGATGGTGGTGATCTCGAACGTCGCGAAGGGCAACGTGACCTCCTTTGGCAACCACGACGGCTTGCTGCGAACGATCGAGGAGGTGTATCGCCTGCCGCTGCTGGGAGGCGCTGCCAGCGCCGCCAATGGCGACCTGCGCAGGTTCTTCGGATGAGTGCGCGCATCGGGCTGGCAGCGGCCTGCCGTTTTGGGCATGCACAGCACTGTCAGGGCGTCATAGTTCAAGGGCGGCGATGACACTTTCGAAGAGGCGTACAGCGCTGGCGGTGATGTCACTGCTGGCCGCCGGGAGCGGCGGGTTCCAGATGGCGGCAGGACCAATCCATGTGTCTGCCGCCGGGCCTCCGCACATCATGGTGATCGTCGACGAGAACGCGGCCTACGACGCCACCTTCGGGAACCCGTCCATCGTCGGCAACACCCAGGCGCCCTACATCAACAACACGCTGATCCCGACATACAGCAACGCGACCAGCTGGTTCGCGGTGGAGCACCACAGCAGCTACGACTACTACGACCTGATCTCCGGTGGGGACCAGGCCGGGTCGTCGAAGCCGCTGAGTGGTACCACGTTCGTGGACCAGCTCGCTGCCAAGGGGATCAGCTGGAAGGCCTACATGGAGTCGGCGCCCTCAGCGTGCTACAAGGGCGCCAAGGCCGGCGCCTATTACAAGGGCCACAACCCGTTTGTCAGCTTCAAGAGCATCGTCAACAACCCGTCGCAGTGTGGCAACGTCGTCCCCTACACGCCGTCACAGATGACGACCGATTTGAACCAGCCCTCGCCACCCCCGTTCGTGTGGATTACTCCCAACCAGTGCGACGATATGCACAGCAACTGCTCGCCCACCAACAACAGGGTGCAGCAGGGCGATACCTGGCTGAAGAGCACCGTCCCGGCGGTCCAGGCGACGACGTGGTACCAAAACGGCGGCATTATCATTCTCACCTGGGACGAGAGCGCCACCAGCGATACCCATGGCGTTCCGGGCACCGGTGACAGCGGCGGTCACGTCGCGACCATCGTGATCAGCGCCGCCCGCCACAGCCCCTACTCCAGCCCAGGCGATCATTTCGGCACTCTGCGCGGCCTGGAGAACGCCTACGGGGTCAGTTGCCTGGCCGCGGCGTGCAACCGCGTGCACGGTGACATCAGCGGCGCCTTCCACGCATAGACGGCACCCAGGACGAGCCGGCGCTACCGGTACCGAACGATTCTGCAGACTCGCGTTGGCACGGTCGGCGATCGAAGGCGGCCTACCTCTCGCGGACGCTGCTGCGCAGGCGGGCTTCGCCGACCAGAGCCACATGACGAGGCAGTTCAAGCGCGCCTGCGGCCTCACGCCCGCTCGGTGGGCAACGGCCGCCGGCAACGGCAGGCTCAACACGCCGCCCGGTCAGTCCTCGCGGACGCGCGCCCGATTCTGACAGAGCGCAATCAGTGCGACGGCGGCGGACCCGGCGATGACCGCTGCCAGCAGGACCACCTCGATGATCGCCAGCCACTGCTGTACCGGACGCAGCATAACCACTGCGATGAGCGCGATCAACGCTGTGCCGGCACTCAGCCATCGGGTTGCCGGGGTCACCCACGTCGTGCGCAGCGAGCCGGTCGCGGGCCGCGAGAGCATCGCGATCATGAACAGGTCGGCAAGCGGAACCAGCAGTTGGACGGGACCGGGCAGCTGCGGGACAGAGTCAGTGGGAGTCCGGGTGAGACGGTTCGGCACCCACGGAGCTTAGGGCCGCACCGCTCGTCGCGCTCATCCACCAATCGCCTTGTAACCGGCCTCGTCGAGAAGGTCGGCGCCGGCCTCGTCGACATTGTTGAGACGGATCATCCACCCCTCACCGTAGGGGTCGTCGTTGACACGCTCCGGTGAGCCGGAGAGCTGGTCGTTGACCGCAGTCACCGTGCCGCCCACCGGCGCATACAGGTCGCTGGCGGCTTTCACCGATTCGATGGTGCCGAACTTGCCGCCCGGCTTGATCACCGTGCCGACGGCAGGGAGCTCGATGAAGATGACGTCGCCGAGCTCGGACTGGGCGTGGTCGCTGATGCCGACCGTGGCAACGCCCCCCTCGACGTGCACCCACTCGTGGCTCTTGGTGAAGCGGTACTCGCTCAGGTCAGGCACTCAACCATCCCCCCTCTTGCGCTTGTAGAACGGCAACGGCACCACCTCTGCCGGTGCCGCGGTTCCGCGAATGTCCACGGCGACGTCGCCTTCCTTCTTGAAGCCGGGCTCGACCGACGCGGTGGCGACGGCGGTGCCCACGGTGAATCCGAACGTCCCGCTGGTGACCACGCCGATCTCCTCTCCCTCCTGGACGACGGGCTGGCCGTGGCGCGCGATGGTGCGCGGCCCGAGGCGCAGGCCGACGAAGCGTCGCGGCGGCGACTCGCGCAGCGAACGCAACGCAGCAGCGCCGATGAAGTCGCCCTTGTCCAGCTTCACCGTCCAGCCGAGGCCGCAGCTGTAGGGGTCGGTGTCGTCGTCCATGTCCTGGCCGTACAGGCGCAGGCCGGCCTCGAGCCGCAGCGTGTCGCGCGCGCCCAGCCCTGCGGGCACCAACCCGCTGGCTGCGCCGGCCTCGACGATTGCGTCCCATACCTGGCCGGCACGGTGGGCGTCGATGTAGATCTCGAAGCCGTCCTCTCCCGTGTAGCCGGTGCGCGAGATGCGCTGGACCTCTGCGTCCGCCACGCCGGCGAGCGACAGGCCGGTGGCGAAGAACGGACGCAGCTCCCGGAGCGCGGGACCGCCCTCATCCATGCGGGCCAGCGGCTCGAGGACATCGGCGGCCAGCGGCCCCTGCACGGCGATGAGTGCGAGCTGGTCGCTGCGGTCGACGACGTCGACGTCCGGGCCGGCGTGCTCCTGGATCCAGGCGACGTCCTTCTCGCGCGTCGATGCGTTGACGACGATGACGAAGTGGTCATCCTCGCCGCCGCGCAGGACGATGACGTCGTCGACGACGCCACCGCGCTCATTGCACATCACCGAGTAGAGCAGCTGATTGGGCACCAGCCGGCCGACGTCGTTGGTCACCAGCCGCTGCACGAACTCCGGGGCTCCGCGACCGCTGAGGGTCACCTCGCCCATGTGGCTGACGTCGAAGATGCCGGCGCGCTCGCGCACCGCGATGTGCTCGTCGCGGATGCCGCTGTACTGGAGGGGCATGTCGTACCCGGCGAAGTCCACCATTCGTGCGCCCGCGGCCACGTGCCGGTCGTAGAGCGGGGTGTGGCGGCCCATCAGGCGTGGCAGTGTACGGTCTCGACCGAGCGCCGGTGGCCACCGTGCCAGCGGCTACGATCCGGCCCGATTCCGCGGAGGAGAGCCGGATGGTCATCGCCCTCATCGTGGTGGCGGCGCTTCTCGTCGTCGCCGCCGCGGCGGCGCTCAGGATGTGGCGCGCGCCGCTGCCGCGCGTCCGCGGCCGCCTCGTCGTGGACGGGCTGCGCGCACCCGCGACGGTGGTGCGCGATCGGCACGGCGTGGCGCACGTCGACGCCGCCTCCATGGAGGACGCGGCGTTCGCCATGGGCCTGGTCCACGCCCAGGAGCGCCTCTGGCAGCTCGACCTCAACCGCCGCGTCGCCTCCGGCCGGATCAGCGAGATCGCCGGACCCGAGGCGCTGTCCGCTGACCGCTTCCTGCGCCGGGTTGGGCTGCGCCGCATCGCTGCGGTGGAGGCCGAGCTGCTCGAGGGCGAGGCCCGGGCCATGCTCGAGGCATACGCGGCCGGGGTGAACTCGGTGATCCGCGGGCGCCGCCGGCTGCCGCTGGAGTTCACCCTGCTGCGGCTGCGGCCCGAGCCCTGGCAGCCCGTTGACAGCATCGTCTGCGCCAAGCTGCTGGCGCTCGGCCTGAGCTGCAACTGGGACGCCGAGTTGCAGCGTCTGCGCCTACTCGGCGCCGTCGGACCGGAGGTGGCGGCGCGCCTCGACCTGGTCTACCCGGACAGCAACCCGACCATCCTCGCCGACACCGCCCGTGATGCCGGCCCCGGTGCGGGCTCTGAGCTGCTCGAGCTCTACCGTGCCGCCGCCGCCTGGCTGCCCAGCTCGGTGGGGGCGAGCAACGCCTGGGCGGTCGGTCCCGACCGGACCGCCACCGGCCGTCCTCTGCTCTGTAACGACCCCCACCTCGAGCCGACGGTGCCGTCGATCTGGTTCGCCGCCCACATCCGCGCCGGCGACGACTTCGAGACCACCGGGGTCACGTTCGCCGGCCATCCCTTCCCGGTGATCGGCCACAACCGTCACATCGCCTGGGGTTATACCAACT
>CATPBU010000337.1 GCA_955652455.1 Candidatus Dormiibacterota bacterium | reverse complement strand
GTTCACCGACCCGCAGCTCGCCACCTTCAACGGAGTCGGCCAGGGTGGCCTGGTGTACACGGGCAGCTTCAAGCAGCTTGGAGCCCAGGGGGCGGCGGTCGGCGCGGCGTTCGTCACGGTCTTCGTGCTCAGCTACTGCCTGTTCTGGGCGATCAAGCATACGGTCGGGCTGCGCGTCAGCGAGCGCCACGAGATCGACGGCTTGGATATCAGCGAGCACGGTATGTGGGGATATCCCGAGCAGTTCATGCCCGTACCCGGAGGGGCGTACATTCATCCCGACGCGGTCGCCGAGCCTGCTCGTCACCTGGCGGGTTCCCTGATGGCGACCAAGGACCATGGACCCGCCGAAAACAACGGAATTACCCAGGCGGATGCACCCATCCCGGAACACGCAAGCACCAGAGACGGAGTCCCATCGTGAAGAAGGTCGAGGCGATCATCCGGCCCGAGAGGCTGCAGGCTGTGCAGGACGCGATGGACGCCCTCGGCGCCTCTGGGCTCACCGTCACCGAGGTGCTCGGCTGCGGCGCGCAGCGGGGCTACACCGAGACGTACCGCGGCGCGCGCGCCAACATCTCATTGCAACGCAAGGTCAAGGTGGAGGCGGTGGTCGGCGACTCGATGGTGGAGGCGGTGGTCACCGCCATCACAGGCGCGGCCAGGACCGGTGAGGTCGGAGACGGGAAGATCTTCATCCAACCTGTCGACGACGCCGTTCGGATTCGCACCGGCGAGCGCGGCGACGCCATCGTCCGCCATCTCCAGCCGGAGCACTGGGGACACTAAGTACGAGGGGGGAACAGGTTCCCCCCTCGCACACCCTTAGCGGTGTCTGCTCCGGCGACATGAAGTCGCCTGCGCTGACGGTTACGTCGGACACCGCCTCATCGTTATCAAGCTGGTGTCGCTGGTGGTGCCCTTGCGCATGACCGACAAGGAGCTCGAGGAAGGCGATGACATCGTGCATGGGGAGATCGCCATGGACCTGCATCCCGGCCATGCCTTCGAAGTCGGTGGGCACCGCGTTCCAGCGGGTGCGGCCAGCCCAACGGGAGCAGGCAGCGTCAGCTGAATGACCGCGAGCCGGACAGCCACCGGCCGGGTGACCGCTCGGCCGGGGTTTTCCCCTGCTCGGCTAGACTCGGATAGTCATGACCTACGTCGTCACCGAAACCTGCATCGACCTCAAGGACAAGTCGTGCATCGAGGTCTGTCCGGTGGACTGCATTCACGAGGTCGACGACGACCGGATGGTCTACATCGACCCCGACGAGTGCATCGACTGCGGCGCTTGCGTCGACCCCTGCCCGGTCGACGCCATCTTCGCCGAGGAGGACGTCCCCGCTCCGCAGGAGCCGTTCACCCTCATCAACAAGATCTACTTCAAGGACAAGAGCGCCGCCCGCGAGCAGGTCAACGAGATCAAGCCGCCGGTTTAGCCGCACGCTTGTCGCGATCGCGGCCTTTGTGCGCCGTGCACAAGGCCAGGCCCCCTCCTCTCGGCTGCACTGTCCATAGTGACCGCGTCCCTCATGAGACTAGCCTGAAGGGTGACAATCCGGCCACGTCCAGCGGCCCAGCCCTCCGCGTGACCGGCAGCCGACCACCAGAGGGAGGAGCGCATGGCGATCGATGAGTCGGTAGCCGCCAGGTTCACAGCAGAGGTGTCGTCCACGATGTCCCCGACCGCCGTCTCAGCGCCCAGCCCCAAGCAGGTCATCAGCCGCGCCAAGGAATTGGGCGTGAAGATGGTCGACCTGCGGTTCACCGACCTTCCGGGTACCTGGCAGCACTTCAGCGTTCCGGTCAGCGAGCTCACCGAGTCGGTGTTCGAGGACGGGATCGGCTTCGACGGCTCGAGCATTCGCGGGTTCCAGAAGATCCACGAAAGCGACATGCTGCTCTTCCCGGATCCGACTCGCGCGTTCCTCGACCCGGTCCTCGACGTGCCGACCCTGGTCGTGGTGTGCGACATCGCTGACCCGATCACGCGGCAGCCCTACAGTCGTGACCCGCGGTACGTGGCCCGCAAAGCCGAGGAGTACCTGCGCAAATCGGGTATCGCCGACACCTCCTACTGGGGACCCGAGGCCGAGTTCTACATCTTCAACTCGATCCGCTACGACCAGAACACCCATGAGGGGTACTACTTCATCGATTCCGATGAAGGGGTGTGGAACACTGGGAAGAACGGGACCGCCAACCTCGGCTACCGACCCAAGTTGAAGAGCGGTTATTTCCCGGTGCCTCCGGTGGACAAGCAGCAGGACCTGCGCAGCCGCATCGTGCTGGCGATGATCGAGTCCGGCATCGACATCGAGGTGCACCACCACGAGGTCGGCACCGCGGGCCAGGCCGAGATCGACATGCGCTTCGACACGCTGGTGTCCATGGCCGACAAGGTCCTGCAGTACAAGTACATCGTCAAGAGCGTGTGCTACCGCGAGGGATTCACCGCAACGTTCATGCCCAAGCCGCTGTTCGGTGACAACGGCAGCGGAATGCACACCCATCAGTCGTTGTGGAATGGCGATCAGCCGCTGTTCTACGACGCCAATGGTTATGCGCTGCTGAGCGACACCGCGCGGTGGTACATCGGCGGCCTGCTCAAGCATGCACCGGCGGTGCTCGCGTTCGCGGCGCCGACCACCAACAGCTACCGCCGCCTGGTGCCGGGCTACGAGGCACCGATCAAGCTCGCCTACAGCGCGCGCAATCGCAGCGCCTGCGTTCGCATTCCCACGTACAGCGACAAGCCGGCGGCCCGGCGTCTCGAGTTCAGGTCGCCGGACCCGATGTGCAACCCGTACCTCGCGTTCTCGGCGATGCTGATGGCCGGCCTCGATGGAGTGCAGAACAAGATCGAGCCACCTGTCCCCGTCGACGCCGACCTCTATGAGCTCGAAGGCCGCGAGGCAGAACGCGTCCGCGACCTGCCCGGCTCGCTCTCCGAGGTGCTCGACGCTCTCGAGAACGACCAGGAATTCCTGCTCCGCGGCGGAGTTTTCACCACCGACCTCCTCGACACGTACATCGCGTACAAGCGCGAGAGCGAGGTCGATCCGATCGCACTCCGCCCCCACCCCTACGAGTTCTTCCTGTACT
>CATPBU010000336.1 GCA_955652455.1 Candidatus Dormiibacterota bacterium | reverse complement strand
GCCCAGGTCGAGGATGCGCTCGGCCTCATGAACGCCGAGGCGATCGCCTTTGCCAGCAATCGGATCGAGACCATCACCTACGGTCCGGCTGACTTCTCAGCGGCGATGCAGTTCCCCAACCTGACGGTCGCCAACACGTACAACTACCCAGGCGACATCTTTCACTACGTGCTCTTCAAGCTCGCCGTCGCCGCGCGCGCCGCGGGCATCCAGGTGATCGACGGACCGTACCTGCTGATCCGCGACCTCGACGGTTTCCGTGACGCTGCCTCGCGCGCTGCGGCGCTGGGCTACGACGGGAAGTGGGTGCTCCACCCGGGGCAGATCGAGCCGTGCAACGAGGTGTTCACCCCTTCGCAGCCCGACTTCGACAAGGCCGTCGAGATCCTCGAGGCGTACCGCCACGCCACCGACGTGGAGCGACTCGGCGCGGTGATGCTCGGCGACGAGATGATCGACGAGGCATCGCGGAAGATGGCGACGCAGTTCGAGATGCGCGGCCGCGCCGCAGGGCTGACGCCGTCGCCGCGTGAGCCGAACGTGGAGGTCGCCGCAGGCTGACGGTGACCTACCGGCGCAATTGAGGAATTAGCGGTGCGGCTGGGCACGCATCGCCCACGTCCGCCGTCGGTACTCGCGTCGTACGTCCGCGCGCAGGCGCGCGTCCACCTGCACGTCGAGGAAGTGCTGTTCGCGTTCCAGCTTGCGCAGGGATGCGAGCCGGTTGTGAATCGCAGGGTCGTTGCGCGCCGCCTCCTGCACCGCGCAGCCCGGCTCACCGTCGTGCGCGCAGTCGCTGAAACGGCACCGGGCAGCCAGCTCAGCGATGTCACTGAACACCTCGTCGATGCCGGTCTGCGCGTCCCACATGCCCATCTCGCGCATGCCCGGCGTGTCGATGAGCAGCGTCCCGGAGGGAAGCTGCACCAGCTCACGATTGGCGGTGGTGTGGCGACCGCGTCCGTCGGCGCGAACCGCCGCGGTGGCAAGCCGTTCGCCGCCACACAGGACGTTGATCAGCGTCGACTTGCCCGCACCGCTCGGGCCCACGATGCCGCCGGTCTGCGCTGGGCGCAGACACGCTTTGAGCTCGTCGATACCGCGCCCCGCGACATTGACCGCGATAACCTGCACGCCGTTGGCGACCGCGCGAGCCGCCTGCAGGTCGGCTGCGAGGTCCGTGCTCAGGTCCGACTTGGTGAGAAGTGCCACCGGCACGGCACCGCTCGACCAGGCGATGGCGAGGCTGCGCTCGAGCCGGCGAACCCCGACGCCCCGGCCGAGCGGGACGGCGATGAACACCGTGTCGACGTTGGCGGCCACGGCCTGGGCGACAGCGGCACCACCGGCTGAGCGCCGCAGCAGCACGCTGCGGCGGGGGACGACGTCGATGACGGTGCGGTCGTCGAGGACCACCCAGTCGCCGGTGGTGACGCCGCCGTCGGGCGCGGACGCACGGAATCGTCCGGCGAGCGTTGCCTCGCGAGGGCCGGTGGCGGTCAGGACGGTCAGCGCCCGTGCGGCCACCAGCGCGACCCGCGCGGGCTCCGCAGTCGCGGGGGCCACCGCTGCGAACGCGATGGCGAACGAGTCATCCCACCCGAGGACGGTGAGAGCTGGAGAGATTGTCTGCACGAGTAACTCCGAGTGAAGAGAACACCCGGTCTCGCGTCGGGATCAGCGCACGGTCGCGAGGCGACCGGTGTCTGCGTGGAGCTAGACGGCGGGACCGGGGACGATGAAGGACAGGGACGCGGGACGCGCAATCGGTGCTGCCATCGGTCTGCCCTCCATGTGCCGTCGTCCTGCGCTGCCGCGCACTGTAGCAGGGATCTGGACGATTCTTTGGTTTCCGGCGGTGCGCGCCGCGCCGATGTTGGCGTGCGGACTGACAGCCGGGAGCGGTGGGGCGGTCGGACAATACCCGGACGATGAGGAGCTCTGGCTCAACGTCGCGGCTAACGCCACCGGTGCCCAGCTGGCGCGCATCTGTCGCGCTTGTCGTCGCGTCCTCGATCTCGACACCCCAAAGCACGCCGACGACCAACTCAGCCGGCGTGGCTTCTGGGCGCACTTCGAGACGACGGGATGCTGGCATTGCGCACCGCGCTCGGTGGTGCTGATGACCTGCACATCAACGCCGACACCGCGCGCCCCACGGATGTGCCCGCGCGCATCGACCTCGGCTACGTGGTCAGCGTGGTCCTGGACGGCGTACAGAGCGCGCGTCGACCACTCGCGGCGCTGTAGGGGGACCCATTCCGGGTCCATCCGGATGGTCGCGCGGCCCAGATCGCTGGTAGCGTTGCGGCATGCTCGCGGTGACTCAGCCGCTCCGCCCGCATTGGCGCGTTGATCAGGCCGACTGTCTGCAGTTCCTCGCGACCTTGCCGGATGAATCGGTCGACGTCATCACCACGGACCCCGCCTACAGCGGGATGAACCAGCACATGTCGTTCGGGCACGGACGCATCGTGGGGCGGTATGCGGCCGTCGACAACGATCGCTGGTTCACCGAGTTTCGCGACGATCCCCAGACCTTTCTTGCGTTCCTGCGCGAGTGCCACCGTGTGCTCGCCGACGGCGGACACATCTATGTGATGTTCGACAGCTTCTCGCTTCTGTCGCTCGGCCATCTCATGCGCGAGGTCTTTGCCGTCAAGAACTTGATCGTGTGGGACAAGGTGAACCTGGGCATGGGCCACTATTTCCGGCGACGGCACGAGACCATCGTCTTCGCCACCAAGGGGCGTCGGAAGCTGTCGCGTCGTGACCTCCCCGACGTGTGGTCGATCAAGCGCATCCACCGCGGGGTCTATCCGACCCAGAAGCCGGTGGCTTTGTTCAGCCGGATGCTCGCCGGCAGCGCCCAACCAGGGATGACGGTGTGTGACCCGTTCGTGGGCAGCGGCGCGTCCGCGGTGGCGGCCGTGCTGGCCGGCTGCGAAGCGGTGACCGCCGACATCGACGCGCGTGCGGTGGCGCTGGCGCGTGCCCGCTGCGGCTCCGTGGCTGGAGGCGATCCCGACCCGGGTGAGCGGCCTGCGAACGTAGACTCGGCGTCATGAGCATCGCCGTGCGCCCCGAGCAGCGCGAGGTGGTCGCCATGGTGCGCGACTT
>CATPBU010000335.1 GCA_955652455.1 Candidatus Dormiibacterota bacterium | reverse complement strand
GGCGGAGCTTCTCCGGGTCAGTGCGGCCCTCGGTGCGGACGATCAGGTCGGGGCCGCTCTTGCCGAGCCCGGGCAGCTGCCCGTCAGGTGGGTCGACGACGACTTGTGTGTCACGGCCGCGAAGACGCACGCACGACAGGCCCAGGTAGGTTATCTCCATCCCGCAGCATGGTAGCGGCGCGACGCTCGCCGGCGACCGCCCACCGCAGGCGTCAGCCGCTGGCGACCGCCACCGTGACCGAGCGGCTGACGCCGGTCGGTCCGGTCACCTGGAGCGTCGCCCGGTCGCCGGCCAGAAGTCCGAAATCGCTTGGCTGAAACCCGGTGGCTGAGGTCACCGCACTGCCGTTGACGGCGACGACCACGTCGCCGGGGAACAGCAGGCCGGCTGCCGGCCCGGTGGCGCTGACCGTGCGGATCAGGGCCCCCGTCGGGATGTTGAGCGCAGCCGCTGACGCCGCGTCGACGAGCACGCTGGTCACACCGAAGCTGGCGGCCGAGACCGGCGAGCCGCGCTGGGCGGCGGTCACGAGCGTGGCGGCGTCGTGTCCGGACGCGGCCAGGATACCGGGCGCGGCCGGCACGACGGTGACCACGCCGATGACCGACCCGGTTCCGTCGACGAGCGGCGCTCCCTCGGCGTCCGGGGCCGAACTGGAATCGACGGCGATGAGGTCGGCGAGGTCGACCGGACCGTTACTCGCGTTCACGCCAACCGCAGCAACCACTCCACTCCGCGTGGTCAGCGTGCCCAGGGCAGGGTGGTATGCGACCACGGCAAGGTCACCGATGCGCGGATTCTGGGCGGCGATCTTCAGCGGGGTCATCCCGGTCGCCCCAGCCGCACGCAACACCACGATGCCGTCGGGGACGTCGCTGGCCGCGATGATGGCGTCGTACCCCTTGCCATCGGCCGTTGCCACCCGCAGCCGCGAGGCTCCGCGCACCGCCCGCGCCGAGGTGACGATGAGCCCGTCGCCAGTGACCGCGAAGCCCTCGGCGAGCCCGGTGCCCGCACCTGCGGCAAGCTGCGCCGCGCTGACCACCTCGGTGCTGACGGTGACCAGCGAGGGCTGCACCGCAGCGGCGATGTCACCGACGGAGATGCTGCCGCCACCGGTTTTGGTCTCGGTGATCACCCGCTGGACGGGCCCGAAGTGCGTGTAGACGCCCCAGGCCCCGAGCCCTCCGCCGATGACGCCGACGCAGGCGCTCAGCACCACGGCCGCCAAGAGTCGCGACCCCGACGAGCGGGCGGCGCTCACTGCGCGTGCGCGGGCTCGCGCAGTGATAGGTAGCGAACGATGCCGGCAGCGTTGCTATGCACGCCGTTGAGCACCTCGAACTTCTCGCGCACAGACGGCGGGAGGTCGTCCGGCAGCTTGGCGAACGCATCGGCGAGGGCGGCGGCGACGTCGTCGATGCCGGTGTCCTCGCTCTCGCGCATGGTTCGCTCCGCGACCTCGACCCACTGGTTGAGCATGTCCTCGGCCTCGATGAGCGTCTCGAGCGGCTGGTCCACCGGCCCGTAATGGGTGAGCACCACCTGGGTGGGGCGCAGCTCGGCGAACCTGCGCAGGCTCTGTGTGGCCTGCTCGAGGTCGAAGTCCGGCGGCGGCGTGGCGGGGCGGAGGATGCCGAAGTCGGGCAGCTTGACGCCGACCGCATCTCCGACCAGCAGCGTTCCGGTCTGCTCGTCGAGCACCGCGTGGTGGTGCTTGGCGTGACCCGGCGAATCGACCATGGTGAGGAAATGCCCCTCGCCGAGGTCGACGCGGTAGCCGTCGGCGGCGGCCACCAGCCGTCCTTCTGGGACTGGCAGCATCCTCCCATACAGCGCGTCGAGCAGCGGACCGTAGACGCGCGAGGCACTGTCGATAAGCCGGGTGGGGTCGAGCAGATGGCGCGCGCCACGCTCATGGACGACAACGGTCGCGTTGGGGAAGGCGGTGGCCATGTCGCCGACACCGCCGGCATGGTCGAGATGGATGTGCGTCACCACGATCCAGCGCAGGTCCGCAGGACCCAGGCCCGCCGCGGTCAGTGCATCGCGCACCGCAGGCACGCTCGTCTGCGACCCGGTCTCGACGAGGGCGGGCTGCGTGCCCTCGACGAGGAATCCAGCAGTCATCCGGTCCATGCCACCCAGCAGGGTGTCGATCTGGCGGATGCCGGGCGCGATCACGTCCACGCCAGCAGCCTATACAACAGCCTCAGCCGGGCGCGGCGCTACGGGGTGGCGCGCGGCGAGGCCGACGCGGACGGCGATGCGGTTGGCTTGGGGTTTTGCTGAAGGAGCGTGCTGAGCTGGGAGGCGTCGGCCTTGACGAGGTCCTCCTCCTTGCCGAAGGTTGTGAAGTCGCCCTTCTGGAGCGCCGCCTGCGCGGCGGCCTGGTGCGTCAGAAGATCGTTGAGCAGCGCCAATTCCTGGCTGGTGAAGTTAGCCGTCGACGGCGGAGTCGTCGGGTTGGTCGGTGTCGTCGGATTGGTCGGCGTCGTCGTGCCGGTCGGCAGCCCCGGGATCGGCTGTGTGGTGTTGAGCAAGGTCTGCAGCGCCTGGGCGAAGGACGGACCCTGGGCGACGGTGTTCTGGGTGCCGACGATCACCTCATGGAGCTGCGGGAACGCAGTACCGCCCGCTGAGCCGTTGGCGAGCACGTACAGCGGGCGGACGTAGAGGAACGAGTCGTTGTTGAAGGGCAGAATGATCACGTTGCCGAGGATGACCGACGAGCCGTGCTGGCTGAGCAGGCTGATCTCCGGGCTGATGATCGGGTCGGTATTGATGTTGTTGTCGAACTGCAGGGGGCCGAGAACGTTGACCGAGTTGTTGAGTGGCACCGCGACCAGCTTGGGATGATTGGTCGTGGTGTAGTCCGATTGCGCGGCCAGCCACGCCGTCATGTTGTTGGCGCTGCCTCCGGTCGTGCTCGCGGGTGAGAAAGACTGGAACAGAATGAAGGTGGGCTGCGAGTCGCCGGGGAGGGTGACATCGACGTAGTAGGGTGTGGTGTCCTGCTGCGAACCGTTGAGCTGTTGCTGCGCGATGCGGTAACGGTCACTGCCGTTGAAGAACACCGATGCGCTGCTGACGTGGACGTTCGCGTACACGTGCGACTGCGCGGTGAACAGGTCCTCGGGGTAGCGCAGGTGCGCCCGAAGCGACGAGTTCATGGTGCTGAGTGGCTGCAGAAGCCCCGGGTAAATGGCGTTCCAGGCTGCCGTGATCGGCTCGTTGAGGTCAACGGCGTAGAGCGTCACCGCACAGGTGCGGGCGTCGACAACCGCCTTGACCGCGTTGCGCATGTACGAGGACCCGTTCTGGACCGCCGATTCGGGGAACCGGTCCGTCTGGACATACGCATCGGCGATGTAATCAAGATGGCCGGTGCTGTCATCGACGACGACGTACGGATCGCCGTCGACCTTCAGGAACGGGGCGATGCTGCTGATGCGACTCTTGATCTCGCGACGGACGAGCACCCTGCTGTTGTCGGTGAGCGAGTTGTTGAGGAAGAGGTCGAGACTACCGAAGGAGTCGACTGAGACAGCCAGCTTGTCAAACACGTTGCTCACGGCGATGCCCTGCATCTCGCTGCCGGCGTGGAAGGTGGCGTCACCACCGCCGGCGGGGTAGTCGAACTCGCTCTGCTGAGTGCCCGTCACCACCGGCTGCGTGGTCGACAGACCGCAGTAGATGCGCGGATCACCGGCGGCTCCGTTGAAGCTCAATCCCGGCGGCGCGTCGGGCGCCACCCGCTTCATGGGTTGCTGACCGACGAGCAGCTGCGGCTTGCCCTCGGCAGCGACTGCGTTGACCGAGACGGCGGTGACCCCATAGCCGTGCGTGTAGTTGAGCGCGCTGTTGACGAAGGACGGGTTGGGAATGTCGCCCTCAGCGATCTCGCGCGGGCCGAGCATCACCTCGGTGGCACCGCTGCCGCTCGCCGCCGGGTAGCGGTCGACGGTGATGGTGGGGTACGTCTGGTAGCTGCGACTTCGGTCGATCTGGTTGAAGGTGTCGGGCAGCTGGGTGACGTCCTGGATGCGCACATTGCGCAGCGTGCCGGGGTCGGCAGTGAGGTCGGCGAGGGTGGGCGGACCGACCGTCCCGAAGGTGCGGACCTGCACGTCGGACGGCATCAGCGCCCATGCGTAGCGGCTGGTGGCCAGGTAGTCGTTGATCGACGGTGTCTGCGCAACCTGGGCGTTGGGGTTGACCGACGCGCCCTGGTAGATGAGCGCGGGCACTCCCTGCACGACGCCGGCAAGGATGAGCCACCCCACCAAGGTCCCACCGAAGATCGCGGCACTCGACCCACCACTGCGGGAACGCCGCACCAGGACGAGTGCGAGGGTGAGGCCGGCGAGCGCCAGCGCGACCCATTGCAGGACGCCGAGAACCGGGCGCGTCACGTTGCGCTGGGTGGCGTCGAGGCCGACGAAGTTGTCGTGCTGCGATGTGGCCAAGTGGTAGACGCCGAAGTGCGCTCCCAATGCGGCCAAGACAAAGATCCCGGCGAGGCAGAAGCCGGCGTGGGTGACCGCCGAGCTGAATCCCTGCTCGAAGCTCCGCCCCTCGGGCGGCTTGAGAGGCAGGGTCACCTCATTGGGCGTGTTGGCCAGCGAAAACGATGCGGCGGCCAAACCGATGGCGCCCAGCAGCCCGACGATCGCCACCGCCCAGAGGAGGCCCTGGATGGCGTCGAGCACGGGAAGGGTGAAGATAAAGAACGAGTAGTCCTGCTGGAACACAGGGTCAGTGGCCCCGAACGACTGCCCGTGCAGCCACAGCAGCACGTCCTGCCACTGCCCAGCGAGGAATGCGCCTCCAGCGATGGCGGCGATCACAGCGACGCCGATCCCCGCCCACAACGCGATCCGGCCGCCGTACTTGTCGAGGTTGCGCGCCGCCCGCGTCCATCCGATGATGCTCACGGCCACGCCGCCGCCGGTGATCAGCGCACCGATCACGAACAGGATGACCTGGGCGATGAAGGGCGTCCAGAAGACGTTGGTGTGGTTGAGACTCGCGTAGTAGAGGTAGCTTGCTCGCAGCCCGAGCAGCCAACGGCCGATGATGACCACGGCGATGATCGCGACGATGACGATGCCCGCGATCCGCCGGCCACGGCGACCTGCGGGCGGGCCGCCTCCCGTCCTGACTACGCGCGGACCACGTCGCCGCCGGAGGATCTCCTCCGGGTCGAAGCCGAATGCGCTCACCGGCGATTCAACAGAAGCCGTACGTCAAACGGGTCGCGACGGCGGCGGACCCGGCGGGTCACCTCCGGGCGGACCTGGATCATGTAGGGCTCCTGCTGGCGAAGCACCTCCTCGATAGCATCGGCGATGACCATCCCCTCGCGGATGGTGGGGACCCGCTCGTTGAGGGCTTCGGCCATGCCCGCTGTGACCAGGGTCATGTCGAGCTCGTGTGCCTGTTCGAGAATGTTGAGGCAGTCGTCGAGACGGCGGAGCCGCACGCGCCGCTCCTCACCCCCGGTGTCCAACTGGACCATCTCACGCACGGTACTTCATGGGCGTCGATTCGGGAAGTCGCATCACACCGCGGCGGCCGCTTTCTTGCGCCGCCCGTTGGGGGACGGCAGCGGGCGCGGGCGCCGCGCGGCTGCCGACGGGACCGGGTCGGGGCGGCGCAGCAGCGGGCGCAGGTACTCGCCGGTGGCGCTGCGCGGCTCGGCCGCGATCTCCTCAGGGGTCCCGAGCGCGAGCACCTGGCCGCCGCCGTCACCGCCGTCGGGGCCGAGGTCGACCACGTGATCAGCGGTCTTGATGACGTCGAGGTTGTGCTCGATGACGATCACCGTGTTGCCCCCGTCGACGAGGCGATGGAGCACGTCCAGCAGCTTCTCGACGTCGGCGAAGTGCAGGCCCGTGGTGGGCTCGTCGAGGATGTACACCGTGCTCCCAGTACCGCGACGGCTCAACTCGGTGCTGAGCTTGACGCGCTGCGCCTCTCCCCCACTCAGCTGGGTGGCGGGCTGGCCGAGGCGGATGTAGCCGAGCCCGACGTCCTGGAGAGTCCGCAGCCTGCGCAGGATCTTTGGCTGGTTCTCGAACAACCCGGCGGCTTCGTCGACGGTCATCTCCAGCACGTCGGCGATGCTCCTGTCGCGGAACAGCACCTGCAGCGCCTCGCGGTTGTAGCGCCGGCCCTTGCACACTTCGCAGGGCACGTAGATGTCGGGGAGAAAGTGCATCTCGATCTTGATCATCCCGTCGCCGGCGCACGCCTCGCAGCGCCCGCCCGCGACGTTGAAGGAGAAGCGTCCCGGCTTGTAACCACGCACTCGCGCCTCCGGCAGCTTGGCGTAGAGCTCGCGGATGTCGGTGAAGACGCCGACGTAGGTCGCCGGGTTGCTGCGCGGGGTGCGGCCGATGGGTGATTGATCGACGTCGATGACCTTGTCAACGTTCTTCAGCCCGTCCACACCGGCGTGGCCGCCGGGCCGCTGCTTGGCTCGGTAGAGATACTGGGCCAGCCGGCGGTAGAGGATGTCGTTGACGAGCGTGCTCTTGCCGCTGCCGCTGACGCCGGTGACGCAGATGAACGTGCCCATCGGGAAGGTGACGTCAATATCCTTGAGGTTGTTCTCTCGGGCACCGCGTACGGTCAGTTGCTTGCCGCTACCGCGGCGGCGGATCAACGGCAGCGGCACCGAGCGCTGCCCGTTGAGAAATTGCGCAGTAATGCTGCCTGGGACGGCGAGCACTTCGTCAATGGTCCCGGCGGCGACAACGTGGCCTCCGTGCTCGCCGGCGCCGGGACCGACGTCAACGATGTAGTCGGCTGCTCGAATGGTGTCCTCGTCGTGCTCGATGACGATCACCGTGTTGCCGATGTCGCGCAGACTCTCCAGGGTGCGGATCAGCTTGTGGTTGTCGCGCTGGTGCAGGCCGATCGATGGCTCGTCGAGGATGTAGAGGACGCCCATCAGCCGGCTGCCAATCTGGGTTGCGAGGCGGATGCGCTGCGCCTCACCGCCACTCAGGGTCGCCGCGCCGCGGTCGAGCGTCAGGTAGTCGAGCCCCACGTCGTGGAGGAAGCCGAGCCGCTCACGAATCTCCTTGAGCACCTGCCGGGCGATGAGGTTCTCGCGCTCGCTGAGCTGCAGGCGGTCGATGCGCCCGAGCGCTGCCAGGACGCTGTGGCGGCACAACTCCATGATGTTCATGCCATCGACCGTGACTGCCAGGTACTCGGGCTTGAGCCGACCACCGTTGCACGCTGGGCACGGCTTCTGCATCATCAGCCGCTCGATCTCCTGCTTGACCCAGTCCGACTCGGTTTCGCGGTAGCGGCGTTCGAGGTTGTTGATGACTCCTTCAAATCCCGCGTCGTAGCTGCGCGCGTAGCCGCTGTGGCTGACATAGCGGATGCGTACCGTCTCGTCCTTGGGCAGCCCATAGAGGATCAGCCGCTGACTCTTGGCCGAGAGGTCCTGCCACGGCGTGCTCAGCGATACCTTGAACTTCTTGGCGACGGTCTCGAGCACATCCATCAGCCAGGTCATCGAGGGGCCGCGCGTCCAGCCCGACAGCGCCCCCTCGTTGATGCTCAACGATGGATCGGGCACGACCGCATCGGGATCGACCTCCATACGCATGCCCAGCCCGGTGCACACCGTGCACGCACCATGCGGGCTGTTGAATGAGAAGTTGCGGGGCGCCGGCTCCTCCATCGAGATTCCGCAGTACACGCATGCGTAGTCTTTGGAGAAGAGCATCTCCCCAAGTGGCTGGCCACTTGGGGTCCCCCGTTCATCTGACAGGGGGACGATGCGCCCCCCTCGGCCGACCGGCGGCGGTCCTTTTCGAACGAGGTCGTCAGGTAGAGGCAGAGGGTCATCATCTCGAGCGTCAGGAACAGCGTCAGCAGCTCCTCGGCCGCGATCAGCAGCATCATCCCGACGCCCGCCCAGATCAGC
>CATPBU010000334.1 GCA_955652455.1 Candidatus Dormiibacterota bacterium | reverse complement strand
TGGTGAACCGATCATCAATGAGCACCACCGACCGCCCGGACCGCTCGAGTAATGAACAGGCAGTTGAGGCTCGATAGCCGGTTGCGCAGTGCACCCAGACTTCGCCGGGCGGAATTTCACCCATGCGGTCGGCGAGGTCGTGAAGCGGGATGTGAGCGGCTCCCTTGAGATGGCTCTGTTCCCACTCTCGGCGGCGCCGGACGTCGAGCAGAGTCATTGCCGAACGTCCGAGGACATCGCCCAAGGCGTCAAAACCCACCACCGGGTAGCCGCTGGTCGCAGCTCCGTCAGCATCGCGGCGTTCGCCGTGACCGGCATCATCCACCGCGCACGACGCCAGCCGGTCGATGCCGATTCTCGCCAGGGCTCGTTGCGCCGTGCAGATTTGCATGACGTCGCCACCCAGAAGGCTGAGTGGACTGCCCCAGGGCAGCAACCACCCAAGGTACGTCGCGAAGGAATCGCCCATCTCGATGTTGATGGTGTGTACGAGATGCGACGCTGCGAACAACCGGCGATCGCGCATGTCCACGACCCACTCACCCCGGCTCGCACGCGCACTCAACTGCGCGGGCGTACGCAGCGGTGGCAGTGAGAGATCGACGGCGGCGGGTCCCTCGCGATTCCTGGGAGCCATGTGCGTGTAGTACCGCGGATAGTCGTCGAGTTCGGATGCCAGCAGTTGGACGAAGGCTTGCTCACCCATCAGCAGAGCGGGGTGCCGAGTGCGCTGTTCGCCCATACGGATCTCGCCGCTGGATACCCCAACCGCAGATCCGGCGGAGCACAGGCTTCCAAAGCCATGTGTCGGCAGAATGACCGCACTGTCCGTCAGGAGACCCGACAATCGTCGCACCGATCTGTGCTGGAGCCGGCTGAGGTACTCGGTCGTGCCGCGGCCGGCCAGATCGGTGCGCCCGACGGATTGATCGAGCAGCGAGCCGCCGGTGAACGCAGCTGTCGCGCCGTTCTCACGTTCGACGATGTAGCTCACATGCGTGGACGTGTGGCCCGGTGTGTGCAGCGCCAGCACGTTGACATCCCCAACGCGGATGCGCTGCCCGTCGCTGATGGCGAGGCACGGATACGAGACCGGTTCGCCCGCGGGTATGACGTACGTCGCTCCGGTGACGCGACAGAGCTCGAGACCGCCTGAGACGTAGTCGTTGTGAATGTGCGTCTCCAGCACATGGCTGAGCCGCAGGTTCCTGCTGTCGAGCACCCGGAGGATTCGGTCGATGTCGCGCTGCGGATCGACAGCAATCGCCAGCCCGGATGTGCAGAGGATGTAGCTGCGGTCGCCCAGTTCCGCCGTCTCAAGGCAGATGACCTCCGGCTCGTGGCGCCGGAGAGCAATCGCCTCTTGGATCGGCCGGGTGGCGGTCATCGGCCCACGCTGTGCGGGATGGCGCTCGGTGGGCTCGCCGCCGGCGCGGCACCGAGCACCACCGGGGGGAGCCCGACGTCCTCGTGCATCAGTTCCTGGTGCAGCGCGATGGCAGCAAGGGCGCCGCTGGCCGCTGCGAGGATGACCTGGGTGGCGGGATGTTGCCCCGCGCGCCGCGCCCCATCGCCTGCTGCGTAGACGCCGGCGACGGAGGTGCGTCCTGTCTCATCGATCTCGATACGGCCGGCATCGGTGAGCGCACATCCCATCTTCACCGGCAACGAGGATGAGAGTTCGGTTTGACCGTGAAAGAAGAGCGCGCGTCGTTCGAGGGAAGTGCCATCGTCGAAGACGATGCGATCGAGCTGGCCGTGCCGTCCCACGACGCGCGCAATTCGCTTCTCGCAAACCGGAATCCCCTCCCTGACCAGCTGCGCGCGTTGCTCCGGTTGAAGCTCGGACGGGCCATGCGTGCAGAGCACGACGTCTCTGCTCCAGCTGAGGAGCAGAAGAGCCTGACGGAACGCGCTCGGGCCGTCGCCGAAGACGCCGATGGGCTCATCGCTCACTTCCCAGCCATCACAGTACGGGCAGTGGAAAACACTCGTACCGTACATGGGCGCCAACCCGGCGATCCGTGGCAGGACATCTCTGATGCCGGTGGCCAGGAGCAGCTTGCGGGTGCGTACCACGTCGCCGCGTGAGGACAGCACGTCGAACTGGCCGTCATTGATCGTGACGTTCTCGACAAGCCCCGAAACCATCTCCACGCTCGAGTAGGTCATGTGCTCGCTGCGGCCGAGCAGGAGCAGCTCGGCTGGATCGAGGCCATCTCTGGACAGAAAGCCATGCATCGCGTGGGAGGCGGCGTTGCGGGGCTCGCCGGCGTCGATCAGGAGAACGTGGCGGCGGGCGCGGGCGAGGACCAGGGCTGCGTTCAGCCCGGCTGGTCCCCCGCCGACGACCACCGCGTCGGTCGTGATCGCCATGGCTGGGTCCTCCCACTGATGCGCCGACCGGTTGGCCACGCCGGCGCCGACGCTAGCCACGCCCTGTTCCCCGAGCGTTCCGGGTCCGTTCCCACGGCTGCGTGCGATGACTCACAATCGCGCGTGGAGGTGGTGGTGGAGACGATCGGCGGCCTGCGGATCTGGCTGCTTGGCGGGTTTCGCGCGGAGCTGGACGGTCGGCAGGTCCGCGACGAGGCATGGCGGCGCAACCGGGCCAGGGCTCTGGTCAAGATCCTCGCCCTGGCGCCGAGCCATTGCCTGCACCGCGAGCAGGTCATCGACACCCTCTGGCCAGCGTTGGATGTCGATTCCGGCAGCGCGAACCTGCGCAAGGCTGCCCATTTCGCTCGCCAGGCCATCGCGCCGCAGCACCTGCGCACCCGCGGAGAGCTCGTCGAGCTGGACGCATCGCCGCTCTGGGTGGATGTGGCCGAGTTCGAGGCCGCCGCTCAGGCAGGACGGAATGAGGAGGCTGTCTCCCTCTATCGCGGCGACCTCCTCCCCGAGGACCGCTATGAGGCATGGACCGATGAGGCTCGCGACCGGCTCCGGTCGCAGTACCAGCAGCTCCTTCTTGTGCTCGCCGCCGACCGCGAGCGCGACGGCGACCTTGTTGCCGCCACGCAGGCACTCGAACGGCTGGTGACCGACGATCCTCTCCACGAAGAGGCTCACCTCGCACTGATGCGGCTGCACGCGCTGGGCGGCGCCCGCCATCTTGCATTGCGCCGCTTTCGTCACCTCGAAGCAACTCTCCGAGCTGAGTTGGAC
>CATPBU010000333.1 GCA_955652455.1 Candidatus Dormiibacterota bacterium | reverse complement strand
CGGCACCGGCATGGTGATCACCTCCACCGGTGAGGTGCTGACCAACAACCATGTGATCGACGGCGAGACGAGCATGACCGTGGAGCTGCCCAGCAGCGGCAAGACGTACACCGCCCATGTGCTCGGCTACGACCTCACCGAGGACGTCGCGCTGGTCCAGATCGACGGCGGCGGTACCTTCCAGACCGTCAGCATCGGCAACTCCTCCACGG
Organism: Candidatus Dormiibacterota bacterium; assembly: GCA_955652455.1. Next base: position 3,147 of record CATPBU010000333.1, on the reverse strand, counting down.
TGAACATCGGCGACGCAGTGGTCGCCTTGGGCAACGCCCTGGGTCGCAACGTCGCGCCCACCGTCACCACCGGCCAGGTCACCAACCTCAACCGCACCATCACGGCCAGCGATCAGAGCGGCTCAGACGTCGAGACGGTCACAGGTCTGATCGAGGTCAGCGCCCAGATCCAGCCCGGTGACTCGGGTGGTCCGCTGACCGACTCCAACGGCACCGTCATCGGCATGGACACCGCCGCTCAGTCCTCTGGCCAGTTCAGCCAGCAGGGCTCGACCATCGCTTACGCCATCCCGATCAGCAAGGCGATGAGCATCGTCAAGCAGATCCAATCCGGCCAGAGCACCGACAACGTTCGTGTCGGCAGCACCCGCGCTCTGCTCGGGGTCGGTGGCCGGACCGGCCAGGGTGGCGTGCAGGTTGCCCAGGTGCAGAGCGGCAGCGCGGCCGCGAACGCCGGCATCACCATCGGCTCGATCATCACCGCTCTCAACGGCACGGCGATCGACACCAACTCGGCGCTGCGCCATGCGATCGTGCAGCACAACCCGGGCACATCGGTCTCGGTCACCTGGACCGATACCAGCGGCCAGTCTCACACCGCCCAGGTGACGCTCGGAACGGGTCCGCCGGCCTGATCGCCCCTAGCCGCGCCGCTGCCAGCGGGTCTTCTTCAGCATCTTCTTATGCTTGTGCTTACGCATCTTCTTGCGCCGCTTCTTGATGACAGAACCCACGAGGCCGGGACTATAGCGGATCCACGCTTTCGGGCCCCGCTCGCCCCGAGCGTTGATCTCAGTGGGTGAGCTGACGCAGGCCCGTAACCGCCGGGAGATGGACATTCAGGGCACAGCCGCTGCAACATAACCGCCATGAGCAATGATTCCTTTCTCGTCATCGCGGAGACGCGAGCCGATCATCTTCGTCAACTCAGTCAGCACGAGCGTGCCCTCGAGTGGGTGAGCGCAGCCCTGTCCGAGGTTGAGAGCGAAATTCCTGACCTTGAACTGGCGATGGCCGTCTACCGGCGCCTCAACCCGAACGCCGGCGACCAGGGAGGTTCCGGCCAGCCTGCCTTCCTCGGCATCGCCGGAGTGCGAGCGGACCACCTGCGTCAACTCAGCCACCATATGCGCTCCCTCAACTGGGTCAGCGCCCCGTTGTCTGAGATCGAAGCCGAGATCCCCGACCTCGAGAAGGCGATGTCCGTGTATCGCCGCCTGATCCCAGAGGAGGCGGGCATGGGCCTCACCGATTCGCGATTGGCGTCATCGCCGCCATCGCCCCCCTCCGAATCGACGTCGTCCCGTGGCCGTTCCGGCGGCTCGCGCGGATCGCGGGACGCCGATGACTCAGGCGAGCCCCCGAGCTTCAAGGAGTACGCGCTTCAGCACCTCGACTCGGTCGCTGTGGAGAGCGACGAGGAGAGCGACGGATCGCCGCCCAACGGAGCCAACGCGAGCCGCTGACGCGGAAGGCAGAGCGACTAGCCCAATTTGGCGTATGCCGCTCGGAGCTTCTCCGCGGACTGCTCCAGCGATTCCGGCAAGACCTTGGTGGTGCCGACCACGGGCATGAAGTTGGTGTCCCCTCCCCAGCGTGGCACAACGTGCAGGTGAACGTGCTCGACGCTGGCGCCGGCCACGTCTCCGAGGTTGACACCGAGGTTGAAGCCGGCCGGGCGCATCGCTGACTGCAACGCCTCAACCGCCCGACGCGCCGCCACCATCAGCGCGGCAGCACCATCGTCGCCGACGGCGTGCAGGTCAGGCAGATGCGCTCGCGGCGCCACCATCACGTGGCCGGGGTTGTACGGGAACCTGTTGAGCAGGGTCACCGTGGCAGCGTCCTGCGCGACCAGCAGCTCGGTGTTCTCGCCGCTGACCGCCGCGCAGAAGAAGCAGCGGCCGGCAGAGCCGGCGTCGGTCACGTACACGCCCCTCCACGGCGCCCACAAGCGCTCCATGACAGCGATCCTCGCACTCCAGTACGGTTGGCGACCGTGCCCGACGCAGCCTTCAACCTCGATGTCTTCCTGGCCATGCCGCGGCTGGTCAACATCCATATCAGCCCGGACGGTACCCGTCTGGCGCTCACCGTCCAGACCGTGGCCGCGGACGGCAAGCGATTCGCCGCATCGATCTGGGAGATCCGGACCGACCGCGATGTTCCACCCCGGCGGCTGACCCGGTCGGCGAAAGGTGAGACCGCGCGCGGCTTCCTGCCCGACGGTTCACTGCTGTTCACCTCCTCGCGGTCCGACCCTGAGTCCGACGATGATCGCCATCCCGACGGCGACGTCCTCTACGTGCTGCCCGAAGCGGGCGGGGAGCCGCGCCGCGTGCTGGCGCCGCCGGACGGTGTCGGCATCGTGCTGACTGTGCCGGGCTCCGCCACCGTGGTGGTGACGGCAGCGCTGCACCGAGGGGCCGTCACGTTTGAGGAGGACGAGGCGCGCCAGGCCGCGCGCAAGGACGCCGGCGTCGAGGCGCGGCTGGTCGAGCATTACCCCGATCGCTGGTGGGACCACGACATCGGGCCGCGCCAGCCGCACCTGTTCGCGCTCGAGCTCACCGACGCCGACGCCGAGATCGCCGCTGTTCGTGACCTCACGCCGTCGCCGCCATGGCCGGGATGGTTCGAGCCCGAGGACCTGCAGTTCGCCCTGTCGCCGGACGGCTCACGGGTGGCGTTCGGAGCAGCGATGCATGCAGCCCCGGGCTTCAAAGCCGACCTCGCCATGGTGGGCACCTCAGGTGACGACGAGGTGCGTGTGCTCGTCGACGCCCAGGTCGAGCACGGCGCGCTGGCCTGGTCGCCCGATGGGTCGACGATCGCCGTCGCCAGCACCGACCTCGGCGAGCTGGCCCGGCCGCCGCGCTTCCACCTCTCGCTGGTCGACGCCGCCACCAGGGCAGCGCGGCCGCTCGCCGATGACTGGATCGGGGAGGTCCAGGAGCTCCGCTGGACAACAGACGGCACCGCCCTGCTGGTCACCGCCGACGAGCACGGCCACACCCCGGTGTTCCGCATCGGCCTCGACGGCAGCGTCACCCGGCTCAGCCAGTCCGGGGCCTACCGCGGCCTCGCCGTCGCCCCCGATGGCGCCACCCTGTACGCCATCCGCTCGCACATCAACGAGCCACCGGT
>CATPBU010000332.1 GCA_955652455.1 Candidatus Dormiibacterota bacterium | reverse complement strand
CGGCAAGGCTCTGCTTCGGTTCGTCGGCTACATCATCTCGGCGATCCCTTTCGCCGTGGGTTTGATCTGGGCGGGGTTCGATCCCCAGAAGCAGGGCTGGCACGACAAGATCGCCAGCACGTTCGTGGTGCGCCCCACCTGACGGGAGCTCAGAGAGCTGCGCGCCGCTTCAGCTCAAGGTAACGGTTGACCAGGCGGGGCGAGAGGGTGCGGACGTCGGCATCGATGACGTCGACCCCACCAGCGCGCAGCAGCCGCAGAGCGTCAGCGCGGTCCGCCGCGATGCCGGCTGCGATGGCGCGCGCGTAGACGCCGGCAGCGTCTCTGGGGCGTTGCTGGGCGATGTCCTCGACGGCCGGGTCGCGGACGGTGATGACCAGCGCCAGATGACGTCGGCGCAGCAGCGCGCACTGCTGGATCAAGGCGGCGACCTGGTCGCGGTCGACGACGTCGGTGAAGATGGCGATCAGCGCGCGCCGGCGCTGGCGGGTGCGCACCTCGGTCAGCGCCGCGGTGTGGTCCGACTCGATCTCTCCCGGACGCAGCGGGCCGATAGCGTCGAGCAGACGGCGGAGCTGCCCAGACCCGCGGCGCGGCTCGACAGTGGCGGTGACGCCGTCGGCGAATGCGATCAGGCCGGCGCGATCGCCGGTGCGCAGTGCCACATGGAGGAGCAGCAGCGCTGCGTTGATCGCGTGGTCGAGCTTGGTCAGGGGGCCGGCCCCGACGCCCATCAGCCGGCCGTGATCGATGCAGGCGATCACCGGCTGGTCACGCTCAGGCGAGAGCTCGGTGGCCATCAGGCGTCCGGTTCGCGCCGTCGCCCGCCAGTTGATGAAGCGCAGTGGGTCGTCTGGCACTGCCTCACGCACCCGTTCGAACTCCGTCCCGTCACCACGGCGTCGCTGCGTGCGCACGCCGAGCTCCTGGAGCTGGCCACGCCTGGCGAGCGCTTCGTACACGCGCACCGCGGAGATGTCGGCGTCCACCCTCACGGTCTGCGGTGCTGCACCGGTGAAGTCCCGAGTCCCCAGCCCCCACCGTCCGAGCGAGCGCACGTGCACGCTGCCGAACTCGCCGTCGCCGCGGGCGCGCGGAGTGAGCGTGTACGACGCCGACCCGGGGCCCCGCAGGATGTGCAGCTGTGTCGACGCGAGCATCGCCACGGGGGCGTCGTCGCGGAGCACCAGCGAAGCAGCATGCGGCGCGCGTACCACCAGGGTCACGGGGTTGGCGGCCCCCACGGAGAAGAGCCGGTCGCACCGGCGAACCACCTCAACGCGATCGCCGCCGGGTGCGCTCCGCGAGTCGACGACCACGAGCACAGCAACCACCGTGAACAGGACGAGCCCCGCGACGAGCAGCGCTCCCGACGCAGCCCCCAACGCGACCAGCAGCAACGGGACAAACAGCAGAGCCAGGCCGCGGCGTGTCATCGCGGCACGGGAACACGGGAGAGGGCGCGCTGCACCGCCCCCACCTCGTCGACGCCCTGGAGCTCGGCCTCCGGCCGCCGCACCAAGCGATGGCGCAGCGCCGGAATGCTGATGTCCTTGACGTCTTCGGGGATGACATAGTCGCGCCCCTGGATGGCCGCCATCGCCTTGCCGCCGCGCAGCAGCGCGATCGCTCCCCGCGGGCTGGCACCGAGGCTGACGTCGGGAGACGTCCGAGTGGCCGCGACGATCCAGGTGATGTAGGCCACCACCTCGTCGGTCACACGCACGGCCAGCACCTCCGAACGTGCCGCGGCCAGCGCGGTCGCGTCGATGACCGGAGTGATGCCGGCGGCCACAAGGTCGTGGGGATTGAAGCCGGCGTCGATGCGGCGCAGCATCGCCGCCTCGGTGGGTTGGTCAGGAGTGTCGACGGCGATCTTGAAGAAGAAGCGGTCGAGCTGTGCCTCGGGCAGCGGGTAGGTGCCCTCGTACTCAACTGGGTTCTGGGTGGCGACCACCATGAAGCGGTCACCGAGCGGGCGGCTGATTCCGTCCGAGGTGACCTGGCGCTCCTCCATGGCCTCGAGCAGCGCAGCCTGAGTCTTGGCCGGCGCGCGGTTGACCTCGTCGGCGAGCAGTGTGTCGGTGAAGATCGGGCCCGTCCGGAATTCGAACTGCGCGCGGTCGGCGCGCCACACGCTGGTACCGATGATGTCCGAGGGGAGGAGGTCGGGGGTGAACTGCAGCCTCGTGAATCGAGCGTCGATCGCCGCCGCCGCACACCGCGCCATCAGTGTCTTGGCCGTCCCCGGGACGCCCTCGATGAGCACGTGGCCGCCGACCAGGATGGTGAGCAGCAAACCGTCAATCGCCTGCTGCTGACCGACCACTGCCCGGCTGACCGCCCCGTGGAAGGAAGCACGGAGATCAGCGCTGGTGCTCACGCGCGCCATTGTGCCGGGGCGGCCACGGCTGGCTCGGCCCAGCGTCGTTCGATGCGGTCGACGTCGCGCGCGAACTCGAGCAGTGCGGCTCCGTCTGGGCTCGACACCGCGAGAGAGCGCGCTCGCTGCAGCTGCCCGGCCACGTCGGCGGCGAGATCAGGTCGGACGACGGCAACGGCGGCGACGAACGCGGCGTCAGAGCCGCCGGGGTCGGCACCGACACCGATGGCCAGGCGGCGCTTGAGTTCGTCCGCGTACCGTGTGGCCACCGCCCCGCGATCGCGGCTGCGCGAATACAGCCCGGCCATGGCGTCGATGTACGTTGCGGTGGTCGGCACCAGCGACGCGTCGCCCGGGTGCAGCGGACGGCCCAGCCGACGACCGCTCAGGGTCAGGAACGCCAGGACCGCACCCACGCCGAGCAGAAGGGCCAGCCCCAGAGGGCTCTGGAAGATGGCGGCCGCGCCGTTGGCGGTCTGCTGGCTCTCGCCATGGTGGTACTCATCGAACCCGATGGCGCCGCCGCGGGCGCGTTCCAGCAACGACAACACCAGGGTCGCCGAATCCTCGTCGCGCAGACCGTCATTGGTGAGGGGGAAGGGCGAGGCGAGCACGTACGCGCGGCCGCCGCCCGACACCTGTTCGCCGACGGCGGTGAGCACACCGGACTGGTCGAGCAGGGGCGTGAGATACGGAGCCGCCTCGATGGAAAGGCCGGCAGCCATGGGCACGTGGTGGACGCGGTTACCGGCGTCGATGGGCTGGGCGGGCGTCGAGTCCCCGGCGGGGCGAGCGGCATCTATGGTGACACGCAGACGAT
>CATPBU010000331.1 GCA_955652455.1 Candidatus Dormiibacterota bacterium | reverse complement strand
TCGACATCCATGCCGGCGGCGAACCGCAGCAGGTCGAGCGCTTCGGGGTAGCGTGCCACCCGCGCCAGCAGGGCCGCGTGGACCGCCGGTGAGAGCGAGCTGCCGTGCGCGGTGATCGGTAGGTAGCGGTCGAGGTTCGGACCGAGCGAGCGCGGAGGAACCTCACCGGGAAGCATGAGGTGCAGCATCAGGGCGTCCGCCTGCTTGACCACCTGGAGGGAGCGGATGCGGTCGAAGCCGATGAGCGAATCAGCCGCCAGCGGCCCCGCCCCATAGGTTTCGCGCAGCGGGAACGGCGTCAGCTGCGAGAACCCCGCGAACTCCTCGTACACCAGGGTGTCCGGGTTGAGGCCATCAACCAGCCGGTCGGCGAGGGTGCCCCACGTGCGCACCTCGCGCTCCTCGCAGTGCGCTCCCGCGCGCGTCATCGCCGCCCGCAGGTTCCACCGCGCCATGACGTTGGTGAAGGCGTTGTCGTCGACGTCCTCGTGGTACTCGTCGGGTCCGATGACATGCCGGATGTGCGCCGAGCCGTCGTCGTCGCGCTCGATGCGAGACGCCCAATACCTGGCCGTCTCAACCAGCAGTTGCGTCAGAGGGCCACTGCGGAAGGATTCGTCCCCTGTCCAGGCGTCATACCGGCACGCCGCCCAGGCGACGTCGGCCACGATGTGGTCCTCCATCTCGCCCGTGCGCACCACGACCTTCTCGCCGCGCGGGCCTGCCACCATCGCCGGGGTGATCTCGCGACCGCTGCTCGCCGACTCCCAGGGAAACTTGGCACCCTCCCGCCCCAGCTCGCGCGCCCGGTCCATGGCTGTGCCGATGCGTCGCACTCGGTACTCGAGCATCGCTCTGGCGGCGGCGGGGCACGTCGCGGCCAGGAAGGGGATGACGAAGACGTCCGAGTCCCAGAACACGTGGCCGTTGTAGCCATCTCCGCTGAGGCCGCGCGCCCCGAGCGCAGCCTCGTCGCGTGTGGCCACGGCGCCCATGAGTTGAAACATCGAGAACCGCACGTTGCGCTGCAGCTCGTCGTCACCGCTGATCACGATATCTGCGTTGTGCCACCGCGCCGCCCACGCCTCACGGTGGGCGCGGTGCAGCGCGTTGACGCCATGTGCCCGTGCTGTCTCCGCGCGGGACCGCGCCTCGCCCGCATCGCCTATCGCGTACGCCGCAATGCGCTCGAGCACGGTCCCATCCCCGGTGCTGCGGAGTACGTCACTCACGTGCATCGTCATGGCGCCGCTCCGGGATGTCGTGATGAGGGTGTCGCTGTTCCCACCGTCGGCGGAGCCGAGCAACGTGGGTTCGCCGGCAACCCACAGCGCCGCGGTTCCCGGGTCGTGCAGCGCGCTGAATCCCACGCCGGAGAGGTGCGCCCCGTCCTGCCCCACCTCCTGCGCCAGAACCCCGGTGCGCAGGTCGAGCGTCCGGCGCAAACGTGGGCTCGCCAGAAGTGGTGCCGCCAGCTGGTTCCAGCTCGGCAGGGGGCGCAGATGCTCCATTGCACCATCACCGTCGTAGAACCCCGCGGCTAGCGTCGCGGGGTTCGCCGCAGAATGCGACAGCAGGGGCACTCCGATGGTGCCGATTCGGCCATCCGCGACGGTGAGGACGGATCCCCGCTGCGCCTCGTGTTCCTCGTCGAAGCCATCGATGGTGACCGACCAGCCCGCCCCGGGCCTCGGCACCGGCGGCTGCCCCGCGATCCGGCGCCGGAGTTGATCCTCCAGCACCTCGATCATCCGGTCCGGCCCGCCGGGCAACGCCAGGACCCCCGACGGTGCTCCGAAGGGCTCCCGTCCCACCGTGACCGCCAAGGCGCCCTCGGCCTCAGGAACGAGGATCAGCGAGTCACTCCCGGGGACGCCGCCGAGCATGCCGAACTCGTCGCCGGCAACGAGCACATCGGCAGCGGTGATGCCGTGCTCCCAGAGGTCGGCGAATGTCCAGCGTGCCGCATCTGCCTTGTCGGTGAGGCCGATCTCCACGTACTTGGCATCGCTGCTGATCCTTGCGTTCGGCAGGCCTGCCTCGGCCGAGGCTGCCTCCGCCATGGTCACCACCTCCGCCACCGACGCGATACCGGCAGCGCGCAGGCGCTCTTCGACGGCGCTGAGCAGCTCGGCAATCCTCGCCTTGGGTGGGTCGGCCCATTGCGGCAGAGGGATGATGTCCACCTTGCGCCGGTTGAGGCGCTGGGCCACGATCTCCGCCTGCAGGCCGCACCCGCGCAGCCGCTCCACGGTCAGGGCGGCGGCGCGATCCAATTGGTCGTTCTCCTCGGAGGTGGCCTCGCGGTGCTGCACCAGGGTGGGACCCTCGCGGCCGCAGTCGAACACCTCAGACCCGCGGTTGACGCAGAGGAGCAGTCGGCCTGGGCCGTCGGGACGGGCACGAAGCTGCCCGTCAACGTTCCCGACATGTGTGCCGGTGATCACGACGAAATCGAAGCCCGCCCCGCAGAGGCCCTCGACGACCTCCCGCAGGCGGCTCGCGTCAGAGCCGCGGTCCGGCACCAGGGTGCCATCCCAGTCTGCCACGCACGCCTCAAACCGCCGGAGGAGAACCGCGTCGGTGGCGGCCGTCAGAGGCCAGGTCCCTTCACGTCTCTCCTCCATGGTCGACCAACCCGGGCTGACGCAGATGCTTCCGCGAGCCTAGCGCACTGGATGGGAAGGCCAGGGTGGTGCCATGACAGGCGCCCTAGAAGCACGAATTTCGGCGTCGAGAATGGCCCGCCAGGGGCTCACCTGGGTGAACCGGCCCGAGCCACGCTACAGAAGCTGCGGCGGTACGCCTGCGGCGACGTGCCGCGCTGCCGGGCGAAGTGCTCTCGCAATGTTGCGGCCGTGCCGAACCCGGTCTGCTCGGCGACCTGCTCGACGTCGAGCTCGGTCTCCTCGAGCAGTCGTTGGGCGAGGCCCACCCGCTGCGTGATCAACCATCGGTGCGGGGCCGTCCCTGTCGTCGCCATGAAGCGCCGGTTGAAGGTGCGCAACGACATGTTGGCGCGTCGCGCGAGGT
>CATPBU010000330.1 GCA_955652455.1 Candidatus Dormiibacterota bacterium | reverse complement strand
CGGCCGCCAGCGCCAGCGGCTTGATCGCCGGCCCGCTCAGACCTCCGGTGCCGGCTCGCGGCAGTACCGGGCGGCGGGCGTGGCGATGGATCTTCATGCCGATGAATGTATTCACGGCTGACACGGCATCGGCACCGGCGGATTCCACGGCGCTGGCCACGGCACCGATGTCGGTGACGTTGGGGCTCAGCTTCACCACGACGCAACGCTCGGTGACGGCTCGCACCGCCGCTGTCACCCGCGCGGCCTCCTGTGGATCCCGCCCGAGATCGAGACCGTGCGCGATGTTGGGGCAGGAGACGTTCAGCTCGTAACCGGCGACCCCCTCGACGCGGTCGAGGATGCGCACACAGTCCACGTACTCGTCGACGCTGGCGCCGGCAACGTTGACGACCACCGCGCAGCGCCAGCGCGTGAAGGTCGGCGCGTACTCACGTGCCACACATTCGACACCCGGGTTCTGCAAGCCGATGCTGTTGAGCATCCCGCCGGCGGTCTCCGCCACCCGCGGGGGCGCGTTGCCGGTGCGAGGCAGGCGTGTCGTCCCCTTCGTGTAGAGCGCGCCGATGCGGTCGAGGTCGATCAGCTCGGCAAGCTCGAACCCGAAACCGGCGGTGCCACTGGCGAGCCCAACGGGGTTGGCCAGCCGCAGGCCGCGGCCGAGGTCAACGTGCATGTCCGGTCTCACGCGACGTGCGCCGGCGGCAGTTGCATGAGCTCGTTCCAGTCCACCGCGCCGACGGTCATGACCGGCCCCTGGCGGCAGCACAGTGCCCAGTCGGGCGCGCCGTCCGCGCCGCGTGCGGGAAGAGCGCAACCGAGGCAGGTTCCGTACCCGCAACCCATCGGAGCCTCGAGTGACGCCTCGGCGAGCAGCGGCGCCAAGCGCTCGTCGTCGAAGGTGCGCGCCAGCGCGGCGAGCATCGCGTTGGGACCACACGCGTAGAGAGCGGTACCCGCATCGCAGGCGCCGGCAACCGCCGCCGTCACCAGCCCGCGGACACCGCGGCTGCCGTCGACGGTCAGCTCGATCACCCGCACCGCAGCGTCGCCGCGGGCGAAGCGCTCGGGCGGGTACAGCAACTCAGCGGTTGCGGCGCCGCTGACCACGGTCACCTCACGCGCGCCGGCCTGGCGCAGCGCGCGGATCAGCAGCGGGAACGGCGCACAGCCGAGCCCACCGCTGACGCACAGGGCGTGCGTTGCCGCGGTGTCGACGGTGAACCCGTGGCCGAGGGGGCCGAGCGCCACCAGCGGGTCGCCAGGGCGAAGCGACGCAAGAATGCGTGTACCGACGCCGACTGGAGCGAGCACGAACGCCGCGATGTCCCCGTCGGTCCAGGCAACACTGAACGGGCGCCGCAGAAGCGTTGTGATCGAGTCGCCGCAGCGCAACTGCGCGAACTGACCCGGCTGGGCCGTGGCGGCGAGGTGCGGCAGTCGTGCGCTGATCTCGACCATGCCGCCGCCGAGCGAGTCCACGGAGACGACCTCACCGCGTTCGTCGCGGACGCCGCGCAACGACGCGCTCACGACATCGCGCCGACTGCGCCCTCACGGTAGGCGCGCACGGGTCCGATCGCGAATTGCTGCCCGGCCTGCTGGCGGCTCATCGAGTCGACCAGCGCCGCAGCGGTGTCGAGCGAGGTGCAGCAGGGGATGCGCCGCTGCTCGGCGGCGAGCCGGATTCGATACCCGTCCTTGACGGTCGTGCCGGCCGCGGCCACCGACGCCGCGCCCGCCTCGTCGTAATCCATCTCATCCGTGACGAGGTGCGACACGGTGTTGATGACCAGCTGGACGCGACCGTCCTCGATGACGTCGATGACGTTGGGGCGTGACTGGCCGAGCTTGCCAACCGCGACAGCGCTGATCCCTGCCTCGGCGAGCGCCGCCATTGTGCCCGCGGTCGCGTACAGGGTGAAACCGAGTGCACTCAGCTGCGCCAGGATGGGCAGGGCTTCGGCCTTGTCCTGGTCGGCAATGCTGCACAGCGACCCACCGGACGCTGGCACCGAGCCGAGCGCAGCGAGGAACGCCTTCTCCAGCGCCGCGCCGAGGTCCACGTCGATGCCCATCACCTCCCCGGTGGATTTCATCTCCGGACCGAGCACGGTGTCGACATCGGCGAGCTTCATTGTCGAGAACACCGGCGCTTTGACCGCGACCAGCGGGCGTGGCGGCACCAGGCCGGTGCTCCATCCCAGCGAGGCCAGTGTCTGACCTCCCATCACGCGGACCGCGAGCTCCACCATCGGCACCCCGCTGACCTTGGTGAGGAAGGGAACGGTGCGCGAGGCCCGCGGGTTGACCTCGATGACATGGGCCCTGCCGCGATACACGACGAACTGGATGTTGCACAGGCCGCGGACACGCAAGGCAACCGCGATGCGGATGGTGTCGGCCACGATCTGGTCGCGCACGCTCGGGTCGAGCCGGGGCGCCGGGTAGGCCGCCATCGAGTCACCGCTGTGCACGCCGGCGCGCTCGATGTGCTCCATCAGTCCCGGGATGATCACGGTCTCGCCGTCGCAGATGGCATCGACGTCGACCTCGGTGCCAAAAAGGTACTTGTCGACGAGCACGTTGCCCCGCCGTTGGGACCCGTCCTCGGGCAGCACCGCCATCGCGGCAACCAGGTAACGCTCGAGCGCAACGCGACTGTGCACCACCTCCATGGCGCGGCCGCCAAGAACGTACGAGGGACGGACCAGCACCGGGTAACCGATGCGCTCCGCGATCTCGATGGCCTCGGCGACATCGGTGGTGGCGGCGCCGTGCGGCTGGGGAATCTCCAGCGAGCGCATCAATGCCTCGAACGTGCGCCTGTCCTCAGCTGCGTCGATGGTGTCGACGTCGCTGCCGAGGAGGGTGACCCCGGCGGCGTGGAGCGGACGGGCGAGGTTCACGGCAGTCTGCCCACCGAATTGGACGACGACGCCGCGCGGGTGCTCGGCTGCGATCACCGCCAGCGCTGACTCCGCATCAAGGGGTTCGAAGTACAGACGGTCACTGCAGTCGAAGTCGGTACTCACCGTTTCCGGGTTGCTGTTGATCATCACCGCCTCGACCCCTGCATCACGCAGTGCCTGGGCCGCCTGGACGCTGCAATAGTCAAACTCGATGCCCTGGCCGATCCGGATCGGGCCGCTGCCCACCACCACGACCGCCCCGCCGCTACCGTTCGGCGAAGGCTGCACCTCATCCTCGATCTCGTAGGTCGAGTAGTAGTAGGGCGTCTGTGCCTCGAACTCCGCGGCGCAGGTGTCAACGCACTTGTAGACGGGGCGGACCCCGAGCGCTTGCCGAGCGGCGCGCACGGCAGCAGGCTCGTCACCGCGCAGTTCGGCGATGCGCGCATCGCCGATGCCCAGGTGCTTGGCCGCCGCAAACACGTCCGCAGTCAGCGCACCCCAGCGCAGGCGTTCCTCGCACTCGACGATGGTATGCAGGCGCCGCACGAACCAGGGCGCGATCGTGGAGCGCTGGGAGAGCTCGGCAACCGTGGCCCCGCCACGCAACGCTTCCATGATCGCGAAGGCCCGGCGGTCATTGGCGCTCTCGATCAACACCGGGTCACGGAGGGTCGCGGCGTCCGGCCGGCGCTGCTCGAGCGAGCGAATCGCCTTGTTGAAAGCCGCCTCGAAGCTGCGCTCGATCGCCATCACCTCGCCCGTCGACTTCATCTGCGTTCCCAACCGGCGATCAGCGTCGGGGAACTTGTCGAATGGCCAGCGCGTGATCTTGACGACGCAATAGTCGAGCGCGGGCTCGAACGCCGCGCAGGTCTTGCCGGTCACCGCGTTGGCGACCTCGTCGAGCCGCCGGCCGACAGCGATCTTGGCGGCAAGGCGCGCGATCGGGTAGCCGGTGGCCTTCGACGCCAGCGCCGAGCTCCGCGACACGCGCGGGTTCACCTCAATGACGTAGTACTCGTGGTTCTGCGGATGCATGGCGAACTGAACGTTGCAGCCACCCTTGATATCCAAAGCCGCGATGAGGCGGAGAGCCGCACTTCGCAGCTGCTGGTGTTCACGGTCGGTGAGCGTCTGCGCCGGCGCCACCACGATCGAGTCGCCGGTGTGCACGCCCATGGGGTCGATGTTCTCCATGTTGCAGACGGTGATGCACGTCCCTGAGGCATCGCGCATGACCTCATACTCGAGTTCCCGCCAGCCGGCCAGCGAGCGTTCGATGAGCACCTGGCTGATGGGCGACGCGGCCAGCCCGGCGGTGACGCGCTCGGCGAGGGTCTCGTCAGTCTCACAGAACCCGCCGCCGGTGCCCCCCAACGTGTAGGCGGGCCGGACCACAAGCGGCAACCCGACGTCGGCAGCGAAGGCGCGCGCCTCGGCAAGCGATGAAACGGTACGCGAGTCGGGCGCGGGTTCGCCGATTCGCTCGAGCAGTGCTTTGAACTGTCCACGATCCTCAGCCATTCGAATTGACTGCAGGGATGTGCCGAGAACCGCGAGGCCATACCTCTCGATGATCCCGGCGTCGTCGAGCGCCACCGCAAGGTTGAGCCCGGTCTGGCCGCCAAGTGTCGCCAGCAGCGCATCCGGCCGCTCCGCGGCGATGATCCGTTCCACCACGCTCACCGTCAGGGGCTCGACGTAGACGACGTCGGCGACGTCGTCGTCGGTCATGATCGTGGCCGGGTTGCTGTTGACCAGCACCACCCGGATGCCCTCCTCGCGCAGTGCCTTGCAGGCCTGGGTCCCCGCGTAATCGAACTCCGCAGCCTGCCCGATCACCACGGGCCCACTGCCGATGACAAGCACACATCGCGGCCGAGAAAAACTGAGCGCCCCAGAGAGCTCTTCGGGCGAAGCGCCCTCCTCCATCGACAAGCGGTCCGCAGAAGTACCGTTAGAGCCAAGCGGAGCGGCGGCGAGGGGCAGCGCCGCGGCGGCGAGTTCTGCAGGCGCCGAAGCCTGTCTGAGCAAGCCGGCGTGCTGCCGCTCGCCGTCGCCCCCCCGCACCTGCGTGTCCCCCCGGCACATGCGCAGGAACTCGTCGAACACTTCAGCGCGGTCCTGAGGGCCGGGCGCCCCTTCGGGGTGATACTGCACGCTGAACGCTGGCAGGCTGCGATGTCGGAGCCCTTCGACGCTGTTGTCGTTCAGGTTGCGCTCGCTGACGTACCAGCCGCTGTCGAGCGGGATGCTCGCCGCGTCGACCTGGAATTCATGGTTGTGCGACGTGACGTGCACGGTGCCGAGCTCTTCATCACGCACCGGGTGATTGCCGCCGTGGTGGCCGAATGGCAGGCGCGAGGTTGAGGCGCCGATGGCGCGCCCAAGGACCTGGTGGCCGAGGCAGATGCCGAGCAGCGGGACGCGACGGTCGAGCAGGGCGCACGTCAGTGCCACGGCGCCGTCGAGACGGACCGGATCACCAGGACCGTTGGAGAGCAGCACCCCATGCGGTCGCTGAGCAAGCACGTCGTCGATCGACGAATCGTGGCGGAGGACGACGATGTCCGCACCGCGACTGCGCAGGGCGCGCAGCTGGTTGTACTTCACGCCCATGTCCAGCACCACGACGCGGACACCAGCGAACGCACCGCGCGTGCCTGCCAGCGTGACGCCGCGTTCGAGCGTCGCGTCCAGCGGTGTCGTCCACTCGAAGTGCGCTGCACTGTGGGCGACCTCGGCGACCAGGTCCTGGTCGGTCACCGTCGGCGCGGCGAGGGCGGCTTTCACCTGCTCAGTGGCGGTCAATGCTGCTGCCGGAGCAACCACTCCGCGCAGCGTCCCGTGGTCGCGGAGGTGGCGGGTGAGCGCGCGAGTGTCGATGCCACGAAGACCGGGGACGCCCCAGCGGCGAAGTTCCTCGTCGAGCGTGCGCTCGGCATGGGCGTGCCCCGCGTCGACTGACAGTTCGCGCACGACCAGCGCCCGGCAGTGCACGCGATAGGACTCCGCTGTGTCGTCGCGACAGCCGTAGTTGCCGATCAGCGGGTTGGTCATCACCACCACCTGTCCCGCGTATGAGGGATCGCTGATCACCTCCTGGTAGCCGGCCATGCAGGTGTTGAAGACGACCTCTCCGTTGGTTGCACCCACGTCGGCGCCGAAGAGCCAGCCGTCGAACACGGCCCCAGACTCAAGCGCCAGCCGTCCGGCGACAGGTTCAGCCATTGGTCGCCTCCACCAGCCGCGACGGCCATGGCAGACGATCGTGGTCATGGTGCGCGATCACGCCCCCGACGATGGTCAGCAACACGCGGCCGCGGAGGCGGTTGCCCCACAACGGGGTGTTGTGCGAACGGGAGTGAGAGCCGTTCTCACCGACCGTCCATGACGCCGCGGGATCGAACAGAACGCATGTGGCCGCCTCACCGATGCGCAACCGCGGTGCGCGGAGGTCCACGGCATTGCCGAGCACGCGATGTGGTCCAGTGGTGAGACGCTCGACCAGCACGGGGATCCAGTCGCCGCTCATCCCGCCGATCGTGATACAGGTTGCCAGTGCCGTCTCGAGGCCGATCATCCCCGGAGCGGCGGCGTGGATGTCGCCGCGTTTCTGGTCTTCGCGTTGAGGTGCGTGGTCGGTCGCCACAGCATCAATGACGCCCTCACGCAGTCCCTGGATGAGCGCGACCCGATCAGCTTCTGCACGCAGCGGCGGGTTGACCTTGAGCAGTGCGGGGGGATCGGGCGTCTCTTCGGAGGGCAGCCACATCCCCAGGTGATGCGGGGTCACCTCTGCGGTGACCGACATGCCATCCTCGCGCGCGCGCCGCACCAACTCCACTGCCGCGGCG
>CATPBU010000329.1 GCA_955652455.1 Candidatus Dormiibacterota bacterium | reverse complement strand
CCTGCGGCGCGCCCGCGAGCTCACCGGCCTTCCCGTTGTCACCGAGGTGCTGACGCCGGGAGACGTGCAGGCAGTCGCCGAGGCTGCCGACATGCTCCAGGTGGGCACGCGCAACGCGCAGAACTTCAGCCTGCTCGAGGCAGTCGGTGAGGCCGGCAAGCCGGTGCTCCTCAAGCGCGGCCTCAGCAGCACCATCGAGGAGTGGCTGCTGAGCGCCGAGTACGTTGTGGCCCACGGCAACCCCGACGTGGTGCTCTGCGAGCGCGGCATCCGCACCTTCGAGACGGCGACCAGGAACACCCTCGACTTGTCGGCGGTTCCGGTGGTCAGGGAGCTCTCCCACCTGCCCGTCATCGTCGATCCCTCCCATGCCACCGGCCACCGCCACCTGGTTCCCTCGATGGCGCTTGCGGCGGTGGCCGCTGGCGCCGACGGCCTGCTCATCGAGGTGCACCCCTCACCCGACGAGGCACTCAGCGACGGACCCCAATCTCTGACATTCGAGCAGTTCAGCGCTCTCATGGACGATGTGCGCCGCCTCACGAGTGCATTGCAACACGAAATCGTGGCTGGTCCGTCACAGGCCTCGCGGTAGGATCAGGCAGCGCAAGAGCGCACCTGCATATGCCACCACTCTTCCGACGCCACGCCCCAGAATTCGCCAAGCCGACCGGCACGCTGCCATGCGCGGAACGCGGTTGCAGCAACAACACCGCGATCACCTGCGCCTATCGCGATCGCCGCGGACAGACGTGCACGACGGCGTTCTGCCCGGAGCACCGGTCGATGGTGGGCGGGGTCGTCTACTGCCGGCGCCACGCCAGCACGATCACCGCGCTCGGCGCGGGTGCGGGGGCACGGTCTCTCCCCGAGCTGGAGAATCGCGGCGCCTCACTGGTGGACTGGATGGCCGACGCGATCAACGACGGCGTCGTGGCGCTGCTCAAGAACACTGCGCGGCAGAGCGAAACGGTCAAGACCGAAGACGTGGTCACGGTTATCTTCGACGCGAACCGGCGCCGGCGTTGGGAACGGAGCTGGAAGCTGATCGAGACCACCGGTGTGAGCCTCAAGGTGAGCCTGCAGGTTGCCGCCGACGCGGACGACGCTCTCGTCGATGCCCGGGTGGGAACGTTCGTGGTGGCGCGCGGGGTGCCGCCATGGGTGACGCGGCGGCGCGCCGGGGTGGAGGTGACCAGCCAGGTCGACGCGGAGCAGCGCGAGCTGTTCCGGCAGTTCTTCCTCAGTCACATCGCCAGCGAGATGGCCCAACAGCGCGCCGACGAAGAGGCCGACCGCATCAGGTTGGTGCACTAGCGGCCGGTCAGTCGAGGCGGACGCCGAGCATGGTCAGCAGCCGCGTCATCACCTGAGCGGCGGTCACGTTGGCACCCTGCTCGTTGCCCAGCACCACCGGCCGGGCGGCGACCTCATCGAGGATCGCCAGCGCACCCGGCGTGTCGAGGTCGTCGTCGATGCGTGAGATGAAGTCGTCGTAGACGGCCTGCGCGTCGGTGTTGGTGAAGCGCAAGCCGCTGCTCATCGCCGCCTGGTAGTCGTTGTAGCGCAGCTGTGCACTGATGAGCTCGGTGCCGTTGTACTCCCAGGCGGTGCGGTGGTGGTGCGCGCAGAGCATCAGCCGCACCACGCCGGAGGGCGTTGACGAGAGCAGGTCGCGCACGAACACAAGGTTGCCCAGCGACTTGCTCATCTTCTCGCCGTGGTAGCCCACCATGGCGACATGGACCCAGTGCCGTGAGAACGCGGGGACACCGGCCGCCGCGGCCTGCGCGATTTCCGACTCGTGGTGCGGGTAGATGAGGTCGTCACCGCCGCCGTGGAGCTCCATCGGCAGCGACAGCTCGGTTGCGGCCAGCACGGTGCACTCGATGTGCCAGCCGGGGCGGCCCATGCTCCACGGCGATGGCCAGCTCGGTTCTCCCGCCGCCGAAACCTGCCAGAGGACGAAGTCGAGCGGATTGCGTTTGCGCGGATCATCCGGGTCGGCTCCGCGCAGACGCGACAACTCGAGCATCGCGGCGGGGTCGAGGCGGCTCAGGGACCCGTACTCCGGGTAGTAATCGACGTCAAAGTACACCCAGCCATCCCTGTCGTAGGCGGCGCCGCATTCCACCAGGCGCAGGATCCACTGCACCATGCGGTGCACCCTGGTGGTGGCCCGCGGCGACGCGTCGACGGGCAGCATGCCGAGCTCGATCATGTCCGTGTCGAAGCGGCGCGCCTCGGCGTCGGCGAGCGTGCGGAAATTCTCACCGCGCTCGCGAGCGACGCGGAGGATGTCGTCATCGACGTCGGTTACGTTGCGGACGCTGCGCACAGTGACTCCGTGGGAGCGCAGCCGGCGCGCGATGATGTCGAAGGTGTGATAGGTGAAGGCATGTCCGACATGGCCGCCTTCGTACGGCGTGATGCCGCACACGTACATACCGACGCGACCATCGTGCGGCGTCAGCGTTTTGATCGTGCGGGTGGCGGTGTCGAAGAGCTGCACGTCGCCCGATTGTAGGCCGGGGGATATCAGCGCACTGCGGACTCGAGCAGCGGACGCGCTGCGGTCAGAGCGGTGCGGGCATCGGCGAAGCTGACCACTGTCATCGCCTCGTCGAAGGACAGCCACGCCGCCTCGTCGATCTCTGACAGCTGCGGCGCCAGCTCTGTCCGCGGGGCTGTGACCACCAGGAAGTGATGCACCAGCTTGAAGATGAGCTTGCCGTCGCGGCGGTACACGTACTCCGACGGCGGCAGCTCGCCGACGACTGACAGCGCATCCACGGGGATGCCGCACTCCTCGGAGATCTCGCGGAGCGCAGCATCTCTGGCCGTCTCACCGCGCTCGAGATGACCTTTGGGGAGTCCCCAATACTTGCCGGCGTGGACCAGGCACGCCTCCCAGCCGTGCTCTGCAGTGGGACGCACCAGCACGCCTCCTGCAGAGATCTCGTTGGGCCGGCGTGAAGCCATGACCGCAGCGTAGCTGTGCGTGACCGGGCCGCGGAAACCCCGATGCTATGATCCGCTCTCCGCGGCCCCGTGGTGTAGCCTGGCCTAACACGCCACCCTGTCAAGGTGGAGATCGTCGGTTCGAATCCGATCGGGGTCGCCACCTTGACAGGGTTCTGAGGGGAGACTCTCCCCTCGCCTGCGCTGACATGAAGTCAGCTCCGGCACACCCCTCTGCAAGGTGGAGATCGTCGGTTCGAATCCGATCGGGGTCGCCACCTTGACAGGGTTCTGAGGGGAGACTCTCCCCTCGCCTGCGCTGACATGAAGTCAGCTCCGGCTACGGCCAGTCGGCGGACAGCATCAGCCGCGCCAGCCGATCGACCCGTGCATCGTCGAGGCCGCTGCGCCACAGCAGTTGCGCAATCCCACCGTACTCGGCGTCGATGGATGCCAGCGTCTCCACCATCGCCTCACGATGCACGGTGAACAGTCGCGCCGCGCGCACCTCGTCCATTCCGGCAGCGAGGGCACTGACCCGGTCGCGCGCGAGGATGTCGGCGAGCTGCACGCCGCTCTGTGCGTAGTCGTCAGCGATGGCGTCGACGGTGACCCCGGCCAGACGGAGCACCAGGGCGATGATCACGCCGGTGCGATCCTTGCCGGCGTGGCAGTGGACCAGGATGGGCGCCGAGTGCGCATCGGCAATGGCCGTCATCGCCGCGGCGATCCCGCTGCTGCGCTCACGCAACCACCAGCAGTAGACATCGGACGCGGTGGCCAGGTCCCTGGGAAAGTCGTCGCCGTCATTGAAGATGGGCGCGTGGTGGTCGCGCACCTCGCCGGCGCCAACCAGTGGGCTGGGCAGGCATTCCCGCTCAGAGACGGTGCGCAGGTCGACGACGGTGCTGACGCCGCGGTCGAGCAGCGCGCGGAGGCCGCCTTCGCTGACGTCGTGTGGTGAGTCGCTGCGCAGCAGCCGTCCGTGGCGGGTCAGCGCACCGGTCTCGGTGGGAAGGCCGCCGAGATCGCGCAGGTTGACCAGCCCCTCGACCGCGAGCGCGTCGCTTTCCTGGGTGACCATGACTCCACCCTAACAAGTGACCCGGTTAAGCCAGCCTGATGGTCAGGCGAACTGTGTCACCGACAGCGTGTTGCCGTCGGGGTCCCTGAACCATGCGACCCGGTCGGCTCCCGGTGTCGTCCAGATGCCCAGGTCGTCCTGGTTCATGCCCTCGAATCGGAGAAACGCCACGCCTGCGTCGCTCAGGTCGCGAACCGTCTGCGCGATGTCGCTGACCCGCCACCCCAGGACGGTGTACGGCGCCACCACAACCTCCTCCACCGTGGTCATGCGCAGCATGGTGCCGTTGGCGTCGAAGACCAGGGCGAAGGGTGACTCGCTGCAGAGCTTGAGCCCGAGCACACCCTCGTAGAACTGGCGGGCACGCGCGGGGTCGGCGGTCGACACGAAGCCGATGAGGTCGTCGCGTTCCAGCACCAGAGACCGCCTAGAACTTCACTGACTCGCGCCAGGCACGGAGCACGTCCGCGTCGCCGGTCACCTCGAGGCCGGCGGCGTCCCGACGGTTCATGAGCAGGGCGAAGAGATCCCCGGCGGGGCCGCGCACCGAGCAGTCGCCACCCGGCTCGCCAACCCTGACCACCAGGCTCGTGGCGCTGAGCTCGACCTGCCATTCGCCGGGCGCGTCGCTGGGGACGAGGTGGAGGCGGCGGCCGCCGCCGTCGGCAACTGTGCACCGCTGCGGCACCAGGGTCAGCAACTCGTCGATGCCGTCTGCCGCCGCGGCCGCGGGGAAGGGCGTGGCACTCCCAGCCGCCTGCTCGGCGTCGAGGCGGTGGATGGCTGTCTCGTGGGACTGGCGGCGCGCCCAGAACGCCTGCGAGTTGGGGGCCGGCCCCCAGGTCCAGAACTGCTCCTGCGGGTTCGACGCGGCCAGCACGGTGAGCAGCTGGGCGTGGCCCTCCGCATACCAGGCGAGCAGAGCGTCGCGGTCGTCGGGCCCCGGAGCGTCGATGCGCGGCCGCTCCTGGCGGCGTTCGCGAACGATAGTGGCGGCCCAGCGGTGCACGTCACCGATGTGGCGGAGCAGTGCGTCCACGTCCCAGCCGGGACAGCCAGGGACCGGGGCATCCAACGGCGTCGCCGCGGCAACGTCGCCGAGGCGTGCACCCTCGGCGCGGAGCCTGGCGAGGTGTTCGTCGGTGGTCAGCACACGCGGATTCAATCAGGTGCGGTGCCGTCCTACACTGACCACATGTGCCGGAGCATCAAGACCCTCCGCGGCGCGCCGACGGTGAGCGACGACGAGGTGCACGCCGCCGCGCTGCAGTTCGTCCGCAAGATCAGCGGCTACCGCGCACCGTCCGCCGCCAACCGCGAGGCCTTCCACGCCGCCGTCGACGACGTGGGAACAGCCACCCGCCGGCTGCTCGACGACCTCACCGTCGCGCGGTCGGCGTCCCGCTCCTGACGCCGGCATCACGGCGCTGCTGCCGTCACCCGGGCGTGCGCGTCGAGCCAGCCGGCGACGTCGTCGAGAACGGCGTCGCGCTCGGGCTCGTTGAAGACCTCATGGTACAGACCCTCGTAGACGCGCAGCGTGTGGTCGGCGGAGCCTGTGTGCTCATCGACCCAGCGCGCCGAATCGGGGTCGACGAGGAGGTCGACGGTTCCCTGCACACACAGCAGCGGCAGCCTCAGCCGGCCGATGTCGCGCTGGACCTCGGCGATCGCATCCAGGATCTCCGCGCCGGTGCGGGCGCGGACCTTGCCGAGATGCACCAGGGGATCCTCGCGGTACGCCTTGACGACAGCCGGGTCGCGGCTGACCGCGTCGAGACGGAGCGCGACCACCGGCAGGTTGGCCGCCACCCGGGAGAGCATCCGTCCGGTGCGCAGGGTTGCCGGCGACACCCCCTTGGGCGGGATCACGCTGGGTGACGACAGCACCAGCCCGGCCAAGGTGTCCTGGTGGCGCAGCGCGTACAGGGTGGCGATGAGGCCGCCGAGGCTGTGGCCGAGCATGAACACCGGCCTGGGAGCGTCGACGAGGACGCGCCCGACATAGGTGTCGAGGTCGGTGACCCAGTCGTCGAAACGCTCGACCGCGGCGCGACGTCCCCCCGACAGGCCATGCCCGCGGTGGTCGATGGCGGCGGCGAGCCAGCCGTCGCGAACCAACCGCTCGGCGACGTGCGCGTAGCGGCCGCCGTGCTCGTTGATGCCGTGCGCGATGACCACCGACCCGCGCGCGTCGCCGTCGGGAAGCCATTCCCGATGGGCGATGGGGATACCACGGACGCCGCTGAACGTTCCGCGACGAAGGCGCACCGGCCCATCGTCGCGGTTGGGTGCGGAGTTGTCCAATACCCTAGACGGGCGCGCTGACGGATAAGGCGTTGGTTGCCTGACGTGGGCCCGACCGCCCGGTCTTGTCGGCGCTGCGCGGCAAGCCGCTGACGCGCAGGATGAGCTCGTCCTTGAGCCTGTCGGGCATGAACCGCGCCAGCGGGATGAGGAGCCTCGCCTGGCGACCGATGGGGTAGCGCGGATGGAGATGCGGCGGCAGCGGGGCGTGCTCCACGGCGCGCGCCACCTCGATGGGCTCGACACCGGTCTCGTTCTCGTGCACCGCCGTCTTGTAGGCGACCTCCACCGCCGCGCCGTAGAGGTCGCGCAGCTGGGGCGGGGCGTGGCGGAGCAGCTCGGATCCTGCCTCGAGGCCCTTGTTCCAGATCGGCGTCTTGACCGCTCCCGGCTCGAGCAGTGACACGCTGATGCCCCAGGGGCGAAGCTCGATGCGCAGCGCGTCATGGAGGGCTTCGAGAGCGTGCTTGCTGGCGCAGTACGGCGCCGCCATCGGCTGGGCCAGCCGCCCCGCCAGCGAGCCGGTGGTGACGATGCGGCCGTGGCTCTCGCGCAGCAGCGGCGTGAACGCCTGGATCATGGCGACGACGCCGAAGAGGTTGATCTCGAACTGCTGGCGCCACATCTCGAGCGGCACGAACTCGACGGGCCCGGAGACGGCAATGCCGGCGTTGTTGACGATCCCGGCGAGATGCCGAGTCGCGCACCGCGTCGCCGACGATCTCGACCGCCCTGGCGACGTCGGCGCTGTCGGTGACGTCCAGGCGGAGCGGGGTGAGCCGGCTGCTGGCGTCGCGGCGCAATGCCGCTCCGTCCTCGGTGCGCCGGACGCCGGCAAAGACGCGAAGGCCGAGAGAGTCGAGGTGCAGCGCGGTGGCACGGCCGATCCCGGTCGACGCGCCGGAGACAACGACAGCGATGGCGTCCGTGCTGTGATTCCCTTCAGGTGTGCGAGGCCGGGCCGGCGGGGAGGGTCGTCCGGTCAGATGGGGGTTCCGCGGCTGGGCCTCGAGAAGATCACCACCAGCTTGGTGACCGCCAGGGCGGCCAGCGAGTAGATCACCACGGCGAGGACGTCGGCCCAGCGGATGAACGTGCGGCCGTAGACGATCGTGGTGTTGCTGAAGATGCCGTCGAACGGTGCGCCCAGCCAGCCGCCGAGCCGGTACACGTAGTGGGCGAACCCGGTGTTGTGGCCGCCTGCCGCGTGGAAGATGAAGTCGAGGGCGAGGATCACGTCGACGATGCCGAGGATCAGCCAGACGGCCTGGCCGAGGCGGCCGGCCCCGGAGGGCACCGTGGTGCGGCTGGCGTAGGTCCGTGT
>CATPBU010000328.1 GCA_955652455.1 Candidatus Dormiibacterota bacterium | reverse complement strand
TCTGTGCTCCTCTGGGTTTCCGCGCCGGGGCTGCGGCCGCCGGGATTCGCGGCGACGGCGACTTCGATCGCCTCGACATCGCCGTGTTGGTCAGCGATGGTCCGTGCGTTGCTGCGGGCCTGTTCACACGCAACCTGGTCAAGGCGGCGCCGGTGGTGATCAGCCAGCTCACCCTGCGGCGGCATGGAGCGATCAGGGCCGTGGTCACCAACAGCGGCAACGCCAACGCGTGCACGGGTCCGCAGGGCTTCCGAGATGCGCTGCGCATGGCGACGGCCACCGCCGACTGTTGTGATGCCGACCCGCCCCAGGTGCTGGTGTGCAGCACGGGCGTCATCGGACGCCCGATGCCCATGAGCCACGTGCTCGACGGCGTGCGCACCGCCAGCTCATCGCTCTCGGCTGACGGAGGTGATTCGGCGGCGCGGGCGATCATGACCACCGACACGGTGGTCAAGACGGCGGTCGCATTCGTGACCATCGGCGGCCGGACGTGCACCGTCGGCGGTATGGCCAAGGGTGCGGGCATGATCCACCCCGACATGGCGACCCTGCTCGCTTTCATCACCACAGACGCTACCGCCGAGTGGTCGGTGCTGCAGAGTCTCCTGGCCGACGTGTGCGCGCGTACCTTCAACTGTCTCAGCATCGACGGCGACACGTCGACCAATGACACGCTTCTGCTGCTTGCCAACGGTGCGTCGGGTGCACCGGCGGTGGCAGCTGCCACACCTGAGTACGCAGCTCTGGTCGACGCCGTCGAGGAGGTGTGCACCTCATTGGTCGAACAGCTTGCTGCGGACGCGGAGGGAGCTACGAAGTCGATTTGCGTGGCGGTGCACGGAGCCGCCGACGACGCGCAGGCACGCGCCGCGGCTCGCACTGTGGTGCTGAGCCCGTTGGTCAAGTCGGCGGTGCACGGCGCCGACCCCAACTGGGGCCGGATCGTGGCGGCGCTGGGGCGCAGCGGAGCCAGCTTCTCATTGGACCGTTGCTGCGTCGCCATCGGCGGCGTCGACGTCTTCGCGGCCGGTCAGCCGGTCCCTGTCGACCTCGACGCGATTCGTTTGGTGTTCTCCCAATCGCGCATTGACATCGGGGTCGAGCTCGGCGGCGGCGACGGGCAGGGACGTGCCTGGGGGTGCGACCTGTCGCCGGACTACGTCCATATCAATGCCGACTACACGACATGAGGGTTTCCCTGTGACCATCGAGACCATTGAAGAGCGAGTCCGCCGCGCCCAGACGCTGATCGAGGCGCTGCCGTATATCCGCCGTTTCAGTGGACACACCCTGGTCATCAAGCTCGGCGGTGCAGCAGCCGCGGCAGTCGACCTGGACACGGTGCTCCAAGACGTCGTGCTTCTGCGCTTCGTGGGCATGCGTCCGGTGCTTGTGCACGGCGGCGGACCGGAGATCACCGCCTGGCAGGAGCGGATGGGCATGACGCCGCGTTTCGTCAACGGCCTCCGCGTCACCGACGCCGCGACCATGGAGGTGGTCAAGATGGTGCTCACCGGCAAGGTCGGCCCCGACCTGGTGGCCAGGATCCACCGTCTCGGCGGTAACGCCATCGGCCTCTCCGGCGAGGACGGACCCACCCTGCTGGTCCGGCCCGCCGTGAACGGTGGAGGCGAAGACCTTGGCCTCGTCGGCGAGGTCGACCACGTGAACATCGAGCCGGTGGTGTCGATCCTCGACCAGGGGCGCATCCCGGTGGTGGCGTCGATCGGGCTGGGCTACGACGGTGAGGCGTACAACGTGAACGCGGATGCGGTCGCCGCCGAGCTCGCGGTCGCGCTGGACGCCACCAAGCTGATCCTGCTCACCAACGTCGATGGCGTCCACGACCGCGATGGCGCGCTGCTCAGCGAGCTCGACGCTGACCGCGCCGAGCAGCTGATCTCCGCAGGAGTGATCGCTGGGGGCATGATCCCCAAGGTCCGCGCGGCCCTGCGCGCGCTCGAGGGCGCCGAAGCGGCGCACATCATCGACGGACGCGTGCCCCACGCGCTGCTCCTCGAGCTGTTGACGGCGGAAGGCGTCGGCACGATGTTCGCGCACGGCACCGGTCCGTGAGTGACTCCACACCGTCTCTCGACGGCCTCCGCGATCGCGCCGACGCCGCGTTCATGCACACCTACACGCGCCAGCCGCTGGCGATCGCCTCGGGTCACGGAGTCTGGGTGACTGATGGCAACGGCCATGAGTTGATCGATATGGTCGGCGGCATTGCCGTCAACGTGCTCGGCCACGCCCACCCCGCCATCATCACCGCGCTCGCCGAGCAGTCACGCCGCCTGATCCACACCAGCAACCTGTACTACACGGCGCCGCAGGTCGAGCTCGCCGAGAGGCTGATCCGCACCGCTTTCGCCGGCCGTGTCTTCCTCTGCAACAGCGGCACCGAGGCCAACGAGTGCGCGATCAAACTGGCGCGCAAGTGGGGGCGCCGCCACCGCAACGGCGCCACCGCCGTTGTCGCCCTCAAGGGTGGCTTCCATGGACGCACCATGGGAGCGCTGGCTGCCACCGCGCAGCCACGCTACCGGGAACCTTTCGAGCCACTGCCGCCCGGGTTTGCGCACGTCGACGCGAACATCGAGGCGATCGGCGCAGCCGTGGATGACGACGTCGCCGCCGTGCTGCTCGAGCCCATCCAGGGGGAGAGTGGCGTCCTCCCTCTCTCCGACGCGCTGCTTCGCGACGTGCGCGCGCTCTGCGATGACCGTGGCGTGCTGCTGCTGCTCGACGAGGTGCAGACCGGCATGGGGCGCACCGGTCGCTGGTGGGCGCACCAGCACGCCGGCATCATCCCGGACGTGATGACCGTCGCCAAGGGTCTCGGTGGTGGCGTACCCATCGGCGCGGTCCTCGCCTCCCCGGCGGCCGACGTGCTCGAACCGGGTGACCACGGCAGCACGTTCGGCGGCGGTCCGCTGGCCGCCGCGGTTGCCTGTGCAGTGCTCCGTGTCATCGATGAGGACGGCCTGGTGGAGCGGGCCGGGCGCGTCGGCGAGTACCTGCGTGAGTCGCTGCTCTCCCTGCGTGCGGACGGGGTGCCGGTCGCCGGCGTTCGCGGGCGAGGCCTGATGATCGGACTGGTGCTCGACGAACCGATCGCGGCGCGCGCCGGGCGCGCCGCACTGGACTGCGGCGTCATCGTCAACGCTGTCGACGACAGGGTACTGCGCCTTCTCCCCGCGCTGATCATCACCGAGCAGGAGATCGACGAGGCGATGGGTCGGCTGCGCGAGGCGTTCGCGATCGCGCAGACGGAGGGCGGTGCGTGAGCACCACCACCGAACGCGCCGGCAGCACCGTGGCGGGAAAGCGCTCGCGACAGCGTGCCATCCTCGATCTGGTGCGCACTCACACCATCCGCACCCAGGACGAGTTGGTGTCGGCGCTGCACCGCCGCCGTCTCGATGTCACCCAGGCAACGGTCAGCAGGGACATCCGGGAGCTCGGCCTGCTGCGCGTCGCCGGCGACGACGGAGCGCGCTACGTGCTTCCGGGCGCGGAGATCGACGAGCGTGGGGCGCGCATGCGCCTCCACAACGCATTGCGCGAGCACACCCAGGGCGTCGAGTTCATCGACCTGCTCGGTGTCGTGCATGCCCAACCGGGCACGGCCTCGTTGGTCGCTGTCGCTCTCGACAACGCACGCTTCGACGAGCTCGCCGGCACCATCGCGGGCGACGACACAGTGCTTCTCATCGCGCGCTCGCGCCCAGCGGCGCAGCGACTCATGGCTCGGTTGCGTGCCATCATCGAGGAGACGGCGTGACACAGCGGCGCATCGTCCTTGCCTACAGCGGTGGCCTCGACACCTCGGTGGCGGTGCGCTGGCTCCAGGAGCAGCTGCACTATGAGGTGGTGACGCTCACAGCCGACCTCGGTGGCGAGGGCCGCGACGCCGACACGGTCACCGAACGCGCCCTGCGCGCCGGCGCGATCGCTGCCCACGTGGTCGACGCTCGCCGCGTGTTCGTGGAGCACTTCGTCTTCCCGACGCTCAGCGCGGGAGCGGTCTACGAGGGCGTGTACCCACTCGCCACCGCGCTGGCCCGGCCGCTCATCGCCAAGCTCCTCGTCGACGTCGCCCGCGAGGAGGGCGCCGTGGCGGTGGCCCACGGGTGCACCGGCAAGGGCAACGACCAGGTCAGGTTCGAGGTCGCCACGGCCGCCCTGGCACCGGAGCTCGAGGTGGTGGCGCCGGTGCGCGACTGGGACATGGGCCGTCCCCAGGAGATCGCGTACGCGGCTGCCCATGGCATCGAGGTTCCTGTCACGGTGGAGTCGCCGTACAGCGTCGATGCCAACCTGTGGGGGAGGAGCGTCGAATGTGGTCCGCTCGAGGATCCGTGGACCGAGCCGCCCCGTGAGGTGTACGAATGGACCGCCGACCCCGCCACCGCGCCGAGCGCGGGCGATGAGTTGACCATCGCGTTCGAGCGCGGCGTGCCGGTATCGGTCGACGGCGAGCGGTTGGCGGCTGAGGAGCTGGTGCTTCGCCTCAACGTCGTCGGCGGACGCAACGGCGTGGGTCGTATCGACCACGTCGAGAACCGGCTTGTCGGCATCAAGTCGCGCGAGGTCTACGAGGCCCCGGCCGCCGTTGTCCTGCAAGCCGCTCACGCGGCGCTGGAGACAGTTGCGCTGCCGCGCGACGTTGCCCATCTCAAGCGTCAACTCGGCAATGAGTGGGCCCGTCTCGTCTATGACGGGCTCTGGTTTGGGGCGCTGCGGAACGCCCTGGCGGCGTTCGTGACCTCGACGCAGGAGCATGTCAGCGGCGAGGTGCGCGTGCGCTGCCGGCGCGGCCAGGTCAGCGTGACCGGTCGCCGCGCTGTGCGTTCGCTGTACAGCGCGGCGCTGGCAACCTATGACCGCGCGGATGACGCCTTCGACCATGGCGCGGCGCGGGGCTTTATCGAGCTGTTCGGGTTGTCGCTGCGCACCGCGGCGAGCGCCCAGGGCGCCCTCGAGGACCTCGAACCCCTGTCGCTGCCGCGGCAGGTGCGGCGTGCCTCCTGATGGCCCGCGGGATCCGGATCGTCGGTGCGGGCGCCGGCGGCGACAACGGTCCGACCGCTCCGGCCATCCCACCTGAGTCGAAGCCATCGAAGATGTGGTCCGGCCGCCTCGGCTCGCGCACGTCGCGCCGCGTCGAGGAGTACACGACCAGCATCGCCACTGATCGCCGCCTGTACGGTGACGACATCGATGGGTCGATCGCGCACCTGCACATGCTCCGCTCCGTCGGACTGGTCAGCCCGGTCGACGCCCGCGCCATCGAGGCCGGGCTGCGCGATATTCGCCGCGAATTTGATCGCAACACGTTTGTCGTCGACGACGGCGACGAGGACATCCACTCCGCCATCGAGCGGCGTCTGTTCGAGATCGCCGGCGAGGTGGCCGGCCGGCTGCACACCGGCCGCAGCCGCAATGACCAGGTTGCCACCGACCTGCGCATGTACTCCAAGAGGACCATCCGTGACCTGATGCTGGCGATCGCCTCGCTGCAGGAGGCCCTTATCCGCCGAGCCGAGCAGCATCGCGGCACGGTCATGCCGGGGTACACCCATGGTCAGCGGGCCCAGGTGGTGTCGCTCGCGCATCACCTGCTCGCCTACGTCGAGATGCTCCAGCGCGACATCGGCCGACTCGAGGATGCCCACGACCGCTGCGACGTCCTCCCCCTCGGCAGCGGCGCGCTCGCCGCCACGACGTTGCCCCTCGATCGGCGCGCGGTTGCGCAGGAGCTGAACTTCGCGAGCATCACAGCAAACTCGCTGGACGCCGTCGCCGACCGCGACTTCGCGATTGAGGTCACCGCGGCGTGCGCCCTGATCATGGTGCACCTGTCGCGGCTGGCCGAGGAGGTTGTGCTCTGGACATCGAGCGAGTACGGCTTCGCCGAGCTGCCGGACAGCCACGCCACCGGGTCGTCGCTGATGCCGCAGAAGAAGAACCCCGATGTGTTCGAACTGGTGCGCGGCCGCACAGCACGCAGCATCAGCGACCTCAGCGCTCTGCTGGCGCTGCTCAAGGGCTTGCCACTCGCCTACAACCGAGACCTGCAGGAGGACAAGGCGGCGCTGTTCGATGCCGTGGACACCACGCTGGCCACGATCGCGGTGGTCACCGATGCGATGCGCGTCCTCCGTTTCAACCGGCGCACGCTGCGCGCTGCGGCGTCTGACCCGGCGCTGCTCGCCACCGATGTCGCCGAGTACCTGGTCATGCGCGGTATGCCCTTCCGCGTCGCTCATGAGCTGGTCGC
>CATPBU010000327.1 GCA_955652455.1 Candidatus Dormiibacterota bacterium | reverse complement strand
GACGCGGTGGCGACAGCAGGATGGTTAGACGCGCTCTACCACGCAATGGACGATGACGAGAGCGTCGGCGTCGCCGGCAGTCGCGTCCTGCTGACCAATGGAACGCTCCAGGAGGCCGGTGGCGTGGTCTGGCGCGATGGCACCACGTCCGGCGTGGGGCGAGGGATGGACCCCGACGCGCCGGAGTACGCGGTCCGGCGTGACGTCGACTACGTGTCCTTCTGCTCGACCATGGTCTCCCGGGAGACATGGAACGCGGTCGGGGGATTCGACCAGCGTTACTTCCCGGCGTACTATGAAGATACCGACTTCTGCCTGACGGCGCGGAGCCTCGGCTGGCGGGTGATCTGCGAGCCAAAGTCCGTCGTGGTCCATGATGAGAGAGGCAGCACGGGCATGTCCTTCAAGAGGTTTCTCACGCGGCGTAACCGTTTACTGTTCGCGGACAAGTGGCACGCGGCGCTCGCCGGCGCCGAGCCGTCGCCGTCATTGACGACGGGACAGAGGGCAGTGCAGCGGGCTCTCGACAGGACAGCGATTGCGGCAGGTCGCCGCACCGGGCCTCGGGCGGAACTCTCGACGGCGCCAGTCGAGAGCACCGCATCGTCGGCCGCGCCGGTCGACCAGATCGCCGCGCTGCGGCGGATGCTTGACATCACTGACGAGTTCGCGCACGCGCTGACGAGCGAGCTCGAGGCCACGGGCCCCGCGGCCTCGGCCCGCCGTATGTCACGTACACTGCGCGCCCGGGCAGGTCGCCTCCTGACACGACATCCACAACTGAGCCGCCTGGTGCGGACAGTGATCGTCAGTGTTGGCAATCGTGACTGAGTCAGATTCGCGTCACCAGCGGGGCTCCTGCCGGGCCGGGCGCTATACTGCGTCCCACCAGCGAGCGCGCCGCATGCGCCGCATCACGGCCACCGACCACGCTGTGCAATCCGTGAGTCCCAATCCAACCTCGCCAGGCCGATGATCACCGAGCCCGCTCCTCCCATCGATCCACCATCCGTGGCTCGGCCATCAGCGGTCCGGATCAACTTCAACCTGACGCGTGAGCTCGCAGTAACGTCGTTCAAGCTCAAGTACACGGGATCGACACTCGGCTACGCGTGGTCATTGGTCAAGCCTCTACTGATCTTCGGGATGACCTACCTGGTCTTCGTCAAGGTCTTCAAGGCGGGCGCCAGTGACAAGAGCTTTCCCGTGGAACTGCTGCTCGGGGTCGTGCTGTGGACGTTCTTCGCCGACGCCACCGGCTCCGCCGTCGGGGCGATCGTGGTCAGTGGTCACATGATCCGCAAGGCGTACTTCCCGCGTTGGATCGTGGTGGTCGCCTCGACGCTCAGCGCGACCATGACGCTGGCCGTCAACCTGGGTCTGATCGTACTTATAGGGCTGCCACTGGGCTGGTTCCACATCGGGTTGCAGACGTTGGTGGTGCCCCTTCTGTTCGTGGAGCTGTACCTGCTCGTGGTGGGCATCGGGCTGCTGATGTCGTCGCTGTTCGTCTTCTATCGTGACCTCGGGCATGTGTGGGAGATCACTCTGCAACTCCTCTTCTACGCGAGCGCAATCGTGTTCCCGTTCAGTCTTGTCCCTGCGCACTTCCGAGTGTTGCTTGCGATCAATCCGGTTGCGCAGATCTTGGAGGACATGCGCAGGGCGCTGATCACGCCGGCGATTCCTTGGTCCACGGCGATTCTCGGTCCTCTGGAAGTTGCCCCGTGTGTCCTCGTATGCGCCGCGCTGGCCGGTGGATACTTTACATTCCATCGGCTCAGCCCAAGGTTCGCCGAGGCCCTGTGACGACGCCTGCTATCCGAGTCGAAGCAGTCAGCAAGCGCTTCCGAATCCCGCTCGACCACAGCAAGACCCTCAAGTACAGGGCCACCCACCCGCGCAGCAGTTCGCGTTACCGCGACCTTCTCGCACTCAACGACGTCACATTCGATGTCCGGCCCGGCCAGTTCCTCGGGATCACCGGCCCCAATGGCTGCGGGAAGAGCACCCTGCTCAAGATCCTGTCGCGCATCTACGCACCCGACTCAGGAAGCGTAGAGATCGATGGGCGAGTGTCCCCATTTCTCGAGCTCGGCGTCGGCTTCAACCCGGAGCTCACGGCCCGCGAGAACATCTTCCTTGGGGGAGCCGTCCTCGGGCTAACCCGCCGTGAGCTCGAAGGCAAGGTGGACAGCATCCTGGAGTTCGCCGAGCTGACAGACTTCGCGGACCAGAAGATCAAGAACTTCTCGTCGGGAATGTCGGTGAGATTGGCATTCACCGTCGCCATCCAGCCGGGTGCCGACATCCTTCTGATGGATGAGGTGCTGGCGGTTGGTGACGCCCGGTTCCAGGAGAAATGCTTCGAGGTCTTCGCAGACTACAAGCGACAGGGAAGGACAGTGGTTCTCGTCAGCCATGATCTCGGCGCCCTCGATCTGTACTGCGACCGGGTGTTGCTGTTGCAACGAGGTCAGGTCATCGCCGACGGCCCGGCTACGGAGGTGACTGCCCGATACCGCCGACTCGTCGGGGAGATGTCCGATAGGAAGGATTCATCGCCCGCCGCCGCAGTGGGCCTCAACCGCTGGGGAAGCAGAGAGGTCGAGATCAGCAGCGTGCGCCTGCTCGACCGCGATGATTCACCGCATACCATCTTCGCGACGGGCGAGCCGATGACGGTTGCCATCGACTACGTCGTCAACGCACCGGTGCGCGATTTCGTGTTCGCGCTCAGCTTCAAGCGCAGCGATGGGACCGGTTTGTCTGTACCCGATACACGCACCGGCAACTTCCGGATGGACATCGCAGCACCTGGATCCACTGGCACAGTCTTCTACCGGGTACCTGAGCTCGGCCTTCTCGGCGCCAGCTATGTCCTGGGGGCGATTATCTACGACGAGCACGGCAGTCACGCATTCGACCGCATCGAGGATGCGGCTACCTTCCGTGTGGTGGATGATCGCGGACGAACGGGGATTGTCGACCTGCAGGGCCGATGGCTGCAGCGGTCCGATCCCGTTCCGCATGTCCTTGAGCCGTCGCCGGCGGCAGCTCCACGGGACGCGTGAGCCGTCAGACCGGAGACCTCAGCGTTCGATGGGCAGAGGATCGAGCCGGATCCTCACTGGATTCATATCGCGAAGGTGCGGGCTCATGTACGGGTCATGGATTCCTCCCGAGCGTCCCCACCGGCTCCAGAAGAGCTCGTGGTCGTTCACGGGGTCAAGGCTGCCGCGGCTGGCGCTCTCATGGTGGCGCAGTTCTGCGTGCGGCGTATAGATCACCAGGTAGCCGGCCGACCGTGCGCGGAGACAGAAGTCGACGTCGTTGTACGCCACCCCCAGATCAGCGTCGTAACCACCCAGCTCGTCAAAGACGGATGTCCTGATCATCTGGCAAGCACCGCTGACGGCGGTGACGTTCCTGATCACCCGACCCATCCAGCCTGCGTCAAGGTTCGCGGCCATGTAACCGCCGCGGACGTTGCCCACCGCGATACCCTCGTGCTGCGGACGGCCATTCGGGTAGAGGAGGCGGCCACCCACGACGGCGACCTCGGGCCGCTGCGCCTGCTCGAGCAATGCCTCCATCCAGTCCCTACTGATAACCGCGGTGTCATTGTTGAGGGTGATCATGTACGGCGCATCGATGGATAGCCGTCCGAGATTGATCAGCGCGGAGTAGTTGAAGGGGCCAGGCCGTTGCACAACCCGGTGAGGCGACGCCTCCAAGTAGGCCAAGGTGGCCGGGTCGGTGCTGTCGTTGTCGATAAAGGTGATTGACCAATTCGCGTACGTCGAGCGCTTCTCGATACTCTGGACGCAGCGCCGAAGCAAATCGAGCCGATCCCGCGTCGGGATGACGATGGCGATGTGTGGTTCACCCGCGACCTCGAGGCGGACGT
>CATPBU010000326.1 GCA_955652455.1 Candidatus Dormiibacterota bacterium | reverse complement strand
TCACCCTCACCAACCGCCAGTACATCAAGCGCATCCCGCTGGACCAGTACCGCATGCAGCACCGCGGCGGCAAGGGCGTCGTCGGAGCACGCCGCTCCACCGACGAGGATTACATCGCGCACTCGACCAGCGCCAACACCCATACGGACATGCTCTTCTTCACCAACCGCGGTCGCGTGTACCGCCTGCGCACCCATGAGATCCCCGATGTCAAACGACAGGCCAAGGGGCTCCCGGTGATCAACCTCATCGACCTCGACCAGGGCGAGAGGGTCACCGCGCTCATCGACATGGAGGAGTTCAGCGACTCCCAGTATCTGGTGATGGTCACGAAGCTCGGCCAGATCAAGAAGACTCCCGCCGCGGCCTATTCGGCGGTCCGCAAGAATGGCCTGATCGCCATCAACCTCCAGGGCGACGACGAGCTCAACTGGGTGCGCCGCTCTTCGGGAGGTGACGAGCTGCTCATCGTCACCCGCCGCGGCAAGGGATCGCGGTTCACCGAGAAGGAGGTGCGCCCGATGGGCCGCGACACCATGGGCGTCGGCGCGATGCGGCTGCGTCCTGGTGACGAGGTTGCCGGCTTCGATATCGTGCAACCCGACAGCCACGTGCTTGTGGTCACCCAGAACGGGTTCGGCAAGCTCACGCCGATGTCCGACTACCCGGTCAAGAGCCGCAACATCCAGGGCGTCTACACGGTCGACCAGACCGCCATCCCGAAGATCGGCGAGATCGTCGGGATGCGCGTGGTCGAGGATCTCTCCGAGGAGCTGATGGTGATCAGCACCTCGGGGCAGGTGATCCGCATCCCGCTCGACCAGGTCCGCGTGTCCGGCCGCCAGACCCGCGGCGTGATCATCATGCGAATGGACGACGACGACAGGGTCGCGTCGATCGCCGGAGTGGGCCAGGCCGGAACGCTCGACGCGTAGATCCGCCCGCTGGGGGGTGCGCGAGGGGGGACCTGTTCCCCCCTCGATCTACTGCGGCGGCGGCTCGCGGAAGAGCAGGGCGCGGCAGGGGGCGTGGCGCAGGATGTACGGCGCCGTCCTGCCCATGTGGAACTCCCCGAACCGCTGCCGGAACGGCATGCCGACGACCACCAGGTCGGCCTTCCAATGGGCGATCTCCTCGACGATCGCGGGACCGGCGTCCCGCGCCTGGAGCAGCTCGGTCTCGATTTCGGTCTCGAGTTCGCGCGCCATCTTCTCCGCCAGCTCGATCAGCTTCTCCGCCCGGTCCATCTCGACGTCCTGGACGGTGCCGAGGGCCAGGCCGCGGCGGATCTCGAGGACGGTCACCACCATCACCTTGGCCCGGCCCCGGCGTGCCAGCCGGCAGCCCAGTCGCACCGCCTCGACATCCGTCTGCGCACCGTTGATCGGGACCAGGATGCGTTGTGGTGTGAAGCCGACCATGGCCGCAGGATGCTACCCGCCTGGAGGCACTGGCCGCGCAGCACCGGCCAGTAGAATGCGCGCGCAGGCCGCCAGTTCAAGGGAGGGCGCGGTGAAGGTCGTCATCGTCGGATGTGGGCGCGTCGGTTCGATGATTGCGCTTGATCTCGACGCCGCCGGGCATGAGGTCACCATCGTCGACGAGCGCGTGTCGGCGTTCAACCGTCTCGGCGACGTCTACAAGGGGAACATGGTGGTGGGCACCGGGATCGACGAATCCGTGCTGCGCCGCGCCGGCATCGAGGATGCCGACTGCTTCTGCGCGGTCACCAACGGCGACAACCGCAACATCATGGCTGCGCAGGTGGCCAAGGTTGTCTTCAAGGTGCCGCGGGTCATCACCCGGATCTATGACCCCATCCGCGAGGAGACGTACCGTGAGTTCGGCCTGGAGACGATCTGCTCGACGACGATCGTCAGCTCGATGATCAGCACCTACTTCACCACCGGCACCAACAAGGCGCACGCCGAGCCGGCGCCAGCGGTGGCGGAGGCGCAACGATGAGCAACGGGCTCAACGCGCTCGAGCGGCCCTACCTGGTGATCATCGGCGGCGGCAAGGTCGGCTTCTACCTGGCCCGCCACCTGATCGAGCGCGACTACGAGGTCACCCTCGTCGAGAAGGACCCGGCGCGGGCCGAGTGGATCGAGCACCAGATGGGCAGTGTGAGCGTCATGGTCGGGGACGGCGACGAGATGGCGTTCCTGGCCACCACCGGCATCGAACGGGCAGGGGTGGTGATCGCGTGCACGGGCGACGACGAGGACAACCTCGTCGCCTGCCAGCTCGCCAAAGGGAAGTTCGGTGTCCAGAGGACCATCGCCAGGGTCAACAACCCGGTCAACGTCCATGTCTTCACCGCGCTCGGCGTCGACGTCCCGGTGAGCGCCACCGAGCTGCTCATGGGCCTCATCGAATCCGAGATCGCCGGTTCGGATGCGGTCCGCGGCGTGGCTGTCAAGTCGTCGGGGGCCAACCTCGTCGACGTGGCCATGCCGGACGTCGCACGGCTGGTGGGCCGGAGGCTCAGCGAGGTTGAGCTGCCGGCGGGTGACCTGGTGGTGTGCATCGTCCGCGCCGGGGAACCGGTGCTGCCCTCACCCGACGAGGTGATCCAGGCGAGCGATGAGCTGATCGTCTACTCGCGGAAGCTCAATATCGAAGGTGTCAGGGAAGCGCTGACCACCTGAGGCACGAGACACGGCGAGGCCGTCGCGCCCACGCTGGACGGCGGCGGCCCCTCGCTGCGAGACGGCCTAGGTGGCCTTGCCGATCTTGAAGATCTTGGTGCCGCACACCGGGCACGTGCCGGTGGTTGCGGGCTTGCCGTTCTTCATGGTGATCGCCTGAGCGTCCTTGATGTCGCGGGGCGACTTGCACTTGAGGCAGTAGCCGGAGACGGCCATGCGTGCTCTCCTAATCGGTGTCGAATGCGAGTACGGCGGGCGAGGCCCTCCGGCTCAGGTCGGCCGCATTCTAGCCGACACCCGGTCGAATTGCAGCCGAATTCAGCGAGGGGGCCTTCGGATGGTCCTCAGAGCGCCCTAACCCAGTCATTCGCGTCAAGGCGCAAGTGCTCCCGCAGGAAGGCGACAGTGCGGTCCCATGACAGCTGGGCCGCCTGCTTGTCGTGCGCCTCGGGACGATCGTCGTTGAGGAAGGCGTGGCCGGCGTCGTACCAGAACGATTCGACCTTCACCCCGGCGGCGCGCAGGCGCTCCTCGATGTCCTCGATGGTCTGGTGGTCGTAGGAGTGGTCCCGCTCGCCCCAGTGGCCGAGCACCGCCGCCTTCATCCTGGAGAAGTCCATCTGGCCCCGGGCCGGGCCGACCCCGTAGTAGGTGACGCAGGCGGCGATCTCGGGCTCCCGGCTGGCGATATACAACGCCAGGCCGCCGCCCATGCAGAATCCCACCACGCCCACGCCGGGACCCGTGGCGCTCGGAGTGTCGAGCAGGTGGCGGACGCTTGCAGAGAGATCGCCTGAAGCGGTGGAGATGTCGAGGTTCATCGCCTCCTTCTGCGCTTCATCCGGTTCGGTGGTCGACCGGCCGTGGTAGAGGTCGGGCGCCAGAGCGGTGAACCCGTCGGCGGCGAAGCGATCGCAGACCGCCGTGATGTGGTGGACCAGGCCCCACCACTCCTGGATGATGACCACGCCGGGACCGGTCCCCGACGCCGGGACGGCGAGATAACCGCGGTCGGTGTGGCCGTTGCCGGCGAACTCGATCATCTCGCCCATCTCGACTGGTCCTCCGGGCTAGGCTGACGCGGTGGCGTGCTCCTTGGAGTGCGCGGCGATGATGGTCTGGGCAACGTGCGCCGGCACCTGCTCGTAGTGCGCCGCCGTCATGGTGTAGCGGCCGCGGCCCTGGGTGAGCGCGCGCAGCTCCGTCGGGAAGATGTGCATCTCGGCCTGCGGCACCTGCGCGCTCACCTCGGCACGCCCGTCGCCGAGCGGGTTCATGCCAGCGACGCGACCTCTCTTGCCGTTGAACAGTCCCATCACGTCGCCCATGAAACGCTCGGCGACGACGACGCGCACATCCATGATCGGCTCGAGCAGGACGGGGTTGGCCTTCTGCACCGCCTCGCGCATCGCCATCGCGCCGGCGATCTGGAAGGCGATGTCCTTGCCGTCGACCGCGTGGGTGGAGCCGTCGACGAGACGCACCTTGACGTCGACGATCGGGTGGCCGCTGACGGCGCCCTGCTCCATGATCTGGCGCACGCCCTTCTCGACCGATGGCCGGAACTGCTGCGGGATCGATCCGCCGAAGATCTTGTCCTCCCACACGAATCCGCCGCCGCGCGGCAGCGGCTCGATCTCGATCGTGCAGTCGCCGTACAGCCCGGCGCCGCCGCTCTGCTTCTTGTACTTGTGGGCGACGCGGGCAGTGCCGCTGATCGTCTCGCGGTAGGGGATCCGTGGCGCCGCGAGGACCGCGTCGACGCCGTACTTGCGCTTGATGCGCTCCAGCGCCACGTCGAGGTGTACGTCACCGAGGCCGTGCACCATCACCTCGCCGGTCACCGGGTCGCGGTCTGTCGAGAACGCCGGGTCCTCCTCGGCCAGCCGTGACAGCGACGACATGATCTTGTCCTCGTCCCCCTTGGATTTGGCCGTGATGGCGGCGCTGTACGACGCGGAGGGAATGTTCATCGGCGGCAGGGTCACCACCTGGCCGCGCACGACGAGCGCGTCACCGGTCCGCGCGTGCGGCAACTTGGTCACCACGCCGATGTCGCCGGCGCCGACCTCGGTTGCGTTGACCAGCGCCTTGCCCATGGGACGTGCCAGTTGGGCGAACCGCTCTTCAACGTCCTGCTGGACGTCGTAGGGGTGGGTGTCCGCACGCATGGTGCCGCGCAGCACCTTGAAGTAGGACGCCTTGCCGAAGCTGTCCACCGTGGTCTTGAACACGTGCGCGACCAGCGGTCCCGAAGGATCGCAGGCGATCTCCACCTCCGCGCCCTTGGAATCCTGGCCCCGGTGCACCTGCTCCGACGGTCCGGGCAGATAGCGCACGATCGAGTCGAGCACCATGGCGGCGCCGCGTTCGTCGGCTGCAGCGGCGCACACGATCGGCACCAGCGTGCCGCGCAACGCGGCAGTGTGCAGAGCGCCGCGGACCTCATCGTCGCTCAGCTCGGTGCCGCCGAGATACTTCTCGATGAGCGCGTCGTCGGTCTCGGCAGCAGCGTCGACGAGCGCGGCGTGGGCGCGCTCCACCTCTTCTCGCATCGCCGCGGGGAGAGCCGCATCGCGTGCCCGCCCGCCGGGCTCGAACTCGTGTGCGCTGTCGTTGACGAGGTCGACATAGCCCGCGAAGTCGCCGGCGCTCCCAATCGGGACCGCCACGGCAATCGGCTTGCGATCGAAGGCCTCGCGCAGCGCGTCCACGGTTGCCTCGTACGCAGCGTTCTCCTTGTCCATCTTGTTGACCACGATCAACGCGGGCAGGTGACGGTCCGCCACCATCTCCCAGGCCAGCTCCGCGCCCACCGGCACACTGCCGCCGGCTCCGACCACCAGGACGATGGCGTCGGCCGCCGCCATCCCTGCCGCCATCTCGCCGGCGAAATCCTGGAACCCGGGCACATCGATCAGGTTGACCCGGTGACCATCCCAATCGAGATGGGCGACCGCGGCGCCGATGCTCATCGACCGGCGTTGCTCCTCGGGCTCGTAGTCGAGGAGCGAGGTCCCCTGGTCGGTCGAGCCCATGCGCGGGGTCGCGCCGGCGGCATGCAGCAGTGCCTCGCAGAGGGTAGTCTTGCCCTCGTGGCTGTGACCGACCACGGCGATTGTCCGGATCCGGTCGGGAGTTGGAGTCGGCATGGGCAAACGCTCCGACGAGACGGTTCGGGCGGCTGGGCTGGGTAATGGTAGAGCGTGGCAACCGGCTCACAAGTCCACCGACCCGCGGCGCCGGGGTGCCGCGTCGCGAAGCTGTTGCGAGGCGCGGTTTGGATGGTATGATGCGTTCGAAATCGGGCCTCGGAGCGGTGACGAATGGGCGTGGCGAGCCGCGTTCATGGACCCCCGGCCCGCTTCGTGGTGACGACGTTAGGGGGGCCCGCCGGAATCAACCGACCACAGTGAGGCCGGGCAGTGGCCACCATCGGGGACCGCGATGACGCGGTGTACGCTTACCGACCGGGCGGCGTTCAGAACGAGGTTTGGGGGGACACGACACGGTGCTGAGCCGGCGTCTCAATCGCCGCTTCGTGGCCGTCTGCGCCGTCGCTCTGCTCGGCTCGGCAGCTCTGGTACCCATTCGGACCCTCGCCGGCGACTCAGGCACTGGCAACAGCGGGTCGGCGCAACTCCACGGACAGGACCGCGGCGAGGGCGATCACGGCCACAACCCGGACAATGGCCGCCACCAGGACGAGTCCACCGGCCATGCGGCCAAGCCCGTCGCCAGCCCCAGGGTGGACACGCCCACGCCGGGGCGAGGCAGAGGTGGTGGGGTTAGCAGCGAGACCGGCGGCCACCCAACGCCCGAGGGACCCGCCAACGCGACGTCAACCACTGAACTGGCCGCCCCAGCGCGATCGGCGTCCTCAGCGCACGGCGTCGCCCTCGTCCGGGGGGTGAGCCTGCCGGGCACGCCGGTCCCGGTCAGCCACCCGCCGGCGTCCAATCCGGCCGGCGGCTCTCCGCCGGCGCAGCCGCCCAGCGCATCGGGCGCAGCGCCCCCGATCCCCAACCCCGTTCTCGGACCCGTGCCGGTCCTGGTGCCGTCCATCGGCGCCACCGTCACGCACCCCGGCTCCGCGTCGCCCTGGAACTGGTTGATCGCCTTCGCGATCGTGAACGCCGTGCTGATCGCGTTCATCGTCATCCGCCGCCGCCGGACGTCCGGCCCTCCCTAGAGAGCCGCGTGATCAGCGCCTCCTGGCGACCACCAGGGCGCTGTCGCTGAGGGCGTTGGCGCGGTAGCGCGACCAACCGTCATACACCGCGTCGACCCTGAGCCCCGCCCTGGCGAACAGCTGAGGGATCGCGTGCAGCCGTGTCAGAGCGCTGCTCGTCTGCTGAACCGCGGTGCTGCCGTCGTCGAACACCGCCGTCTCGCGCAGCAGATAGGTGTTGCGCGCGCGGTCGTGGACGGTCTCGACAAGCAGCAGGTGGCGGCGATCGGAGAGCAGCGAACCGCTGACAACGTCCCAACTGCTGATCCGCCCATCGGGTTGGTCGGGACGCAATCGCATCTCGACAATCAGCGGCGCGTTGTCATGCAGCACCACGCCCAGCTTCCGCAGCACCCCGGGCTGCTGGCGACGCGGGAATCCTTCGAGCACGTGGTAGATGAGGATCGCCGCGTCGTATCGGTCACTGCTTGCGAATGTGCGCAGGTTGGCGATGCGCGCTGTCATGCGATCCGAGACGTGGTGCCGGCGCGCCAGGCTGCGGGCGTGCTCGACGACCGCAGGCCCCACGTCGAGGGCGGTCACTCGGTGGCCGGCTGCCGCGAGGCGCACGCCGTACAGGCCCGGTCCGCACGCGGCATCGAGCACATGCGCGCGGGGGGGCAGCAGCCGCTGCAGCCGCCGCACGTGCGCGT
>CATPBU010000325.1 GCA_955652455.1 Candidatus Dormiibacterota bacterium | reverse complement strand
GCCGGGCGCAGACGACGGAGAGCTTTCGCGCCGGTCGTGCGTCGTTCGGCAACGTGGCCCTCATCGCCCGGCTTGCCGATGATGTCGGCACCGAGGCAGTGCGCACGGTTGAGCAGACCCTGGTCGACGCGGCTGAGAAGCTCGACACAGGGCGAATGCGCAGCCTCGTCGAGTTCACCAGGTATCGCCTGAACGCGGACGGTGCTCTGGAGAGGGAGAAGCGCAACCATGAGCGACGCTGGTTCTCGTGTGACCAGACCTTCGGCGGCGTCTTCGTGCTCCGCGGCGAGCTGGATGCTGAGGGTGGCGCCGTCGTCAAGACTGCGCTCGACGCGCTCAGCGCACCGGCGGGGCCGAGCGACGAGAGGAAGGGTTCGCAGCGCCGCACCGATCCACCCCGAGACCGCTCGCCGGATCGCCTGCGACTCGGTGCGCACGGTTGCCGTCGTGGCCGCTGAGGATGCTGGGTCCACCGCCGCCACCACCCTCTCGGTCGGCCGGGCGACCCGCACCATTCCGGCACCGATCCGCACGGCGCTGGCGGTGCGCGACAAGGGCTGTCGCTTCCCGGGCTGTGACCGCCTGCAGGGATGGACGGATGGACATCACATCCTGCACTGGGCGGACCACGGTGAGACCAAGGTTGCCAACCTGGTGTCGCTCTGCCGGCGTCACCACCACATGGTTCACGAACGCGGCTGGAGCATTCGCCTGGAGCCTGATGGTGCCGTCACTGTCGCGGAGCCGCGCGGGCGCCCGCTGTCACCACGCCGGCTGTAGCGCGTGGATGCGGTGAGCTGAGCCACCGGCCGGGCGGGGAGCGGCTTTATCGGCGACCTGGGCTCAGCTCGGTTCTACAGGGTGGCGCATTGCCCTTGCTTGTGCGGGGCGGTATTGCCTGTCCCTGTCGGCGGTGGGTTGTTGCCGTGGCAGGAGAACGTGTTGGCGATGGTGTTGTTCGCGAATAAGGTGCTGCCAGTGTTGTGGTTGAAGGTGAAGTTGCCACCGATGCTGTTGCTTTCCACATCGAAGGCCGGATTGTCAATGGTGTCGCGGCTGTTGTAGATGTTGAGGGTTCCACCGACCGTGGAATTCTTGATGATGGTCCCCTGGGTAACGCCCTGCTGGACGAAGTTACCCGCCACCGTCGAGCCGCTGAGCGAGAACGCCTGGGCACACTGCTGGCACTGCACGCTGCCACCGACTGATGACCCATTGAACAGGGCGAAGGTGGCATTGGTCTGGAGGTTCACATCTCCGCTGATGCTGGACGCACTGTCCAAGGAGAGGCCGCCCGTGTTGAGAACCTTGGCATTCCCGGTCACTTGACTGTTGATCAGGTCGCAGAACGCCTTCTTCGGAACGACGATGTTCGCGTGGACAGTGGCCCCGGTGAGGGTTTGATTGTTGCAGCGGTACGTACCGGCACCGCCGCCGCCGTTGTCAACCTGCGCGGCCGCCCCGATGGCCCCGGTGGCCAGGGCCGCGGATACTGCCAGCGCGGCCATAACTCCGAAAAGACCAAGCTTCCTCATCTCGATAACCTCAGCTCCGACATCTGTCTCTTCCCTCGACACCCTCACAGTAATGGAAAGGGACTGCCACAGCTGTGAACCCAGCTGTGCGTCATGCGAGGAGGCACGAGCATCGTACTGCTGTGCCAGGTGCCAGGTGCCAGGCGTCAGGCGTGGGCGACGCTTCCCGCGGAGGCTCCCCTGCGTGACAGCGAGTCGATGGCCACCGCCACGATCAGAACCAGGCCGGTGACGATGAACTGCAGCTGCACCGGCAGGCCCAACAGGTACATGCCGTTGTAGATGCCACCGATGACAAGTCCACCCAGCACGCCGTGCATGACCCTGCCGCGACCGCCGAAGAGGCTGGTACCACCGATGACGGCGGCGGCCACCGCATAGAGGACCAGCTGGCCACCGTTGATGTTGTTCGACGCCCCGACCAGGTACGAGACGTAGAGCAGACCTCCGATTCCGGCCGTGAAAGAGCAAAGGACGAACGCCCAGGTGCGGATCCCGGCGAGGCTGATACCGGCACGACGTGCCGCCTCGGGATTGCCACCGACCGCGTAGACGTAGCGTC
The DNA here is from genome assembly GCA_955652455.1 of Candidatus Dormiibacterota bacterium. Next base: position 1,210 of record CATPBU010000325.1, on the reverse strand, counting down.
CGTAGCGGGTGCGCTCGAGCAGCACGGTCCACGCCGCGAGCACGCCGAGCACGATGGGGATGACCCACGGCACACCGGCGACGACACCGAAGTGGGCGCGGTTGACGTTGCAGATGGCCACGACGACGACGCCGGCGACAGCGAGGAACGCGATCTTGATGATCGTCAGGCTGACCGGCAGCGCCACCAGGCCGCTGCGCCGCCGTCGCGCGTCCCGCAGCCAGAGTGAGCCGCCGAGCAGCCCCACGATCACCAGCATTGCGACCCACGAGATAGTCGGGTCGATGTTGCCCCACATCAGGTGATAGATCGCCAGCAGGTTGGGGTCCGAGCCGCTCAAGCTCGGGTAGCCGGAGAACGGGCCGAGCCCAAGCACATAGAGCACCACGCCGTTGAAGATGAGCAGGCCGGCAAGGGTGACGATGAACGACGGCGCGCGCAGGCGAGTGATCACCGTGCCCTGGACGCCGCCGATGACCGCGCAGGCAAACAGACCGGCGGCGATCGCAGCCCACCACGGCCACTTGGTGGTGGCGGGCTGCACCAGCTGCACAGTGATGACGCCGCCGAGCACGCCGACGTAGCCGATGCTGAGGTCGATCTCACCGAGAAGCAGGGCAAAGCACTCGGCCATCGCCAGCACCATGAACACAGCGCTCTGCTGGAAGAGGTTGACGATGTTGCCTGCCGAGAGGAAGACGTTGTTCGGGCTGACGGCCTGGAAGACAACGGTGATGACGGCCAGGCCGGCGATGACGGGGAGAATTCCGCTGTCGCCGTTGCGGATCCGCGCTCCCCATGCCCGCAGGTACTCGCCGAGTGTCTGGGCGACGAGCGCGGGCGGGACGTCGAGCGCCGACGTGGGGGCTGCAGTCGGATCCGGCTCGAGCTCGGGCGGCGCCTCGGTCGATTCCCCAACCGCCATGGCTCAGCCCTCCTCCGCGCCGGCGCCTGCCGCGGCCGTCTTGCGGCTCGATGCGCCGGTGGTCATGTAGTCGACCAGGCTCTGCCGGTCGAAGGCCGAGGCCTTGTCCTCCGCGACCATCCGGCACAGCGTGAGCACGGCGATGCGGTCGGCGACCTCGAAGACATCGTTGAGATTGTGCGAGATCACCATCACGGCCAGGCCGCGATCACGCAAGCGCCGGACGAGGCCGAGCACCATCTCCGTTTGCACCACGCCCAGGGCAGCGGTTGGCTCGTCCAGCAT
>CATPBU010000324.1 GCA_955652455.1 Candidatus Dormiibacterota bacterium | reverse complement strand
GAACACGGCTGGCGCGAAGTTCTGCACCAACTGCGGCGCCGCGCTGCCTGCGGTCGAGCCGCATGCGTGCGCCGGATGCGGTGCGCCCCTGCCCGCCGGGGCCAAGTTCTGTGCGGGCTGTGGCCTGGCGGTGGAACCGGCCGCTGCTGTCGCCCCGAGCGGAGTCGCCGCGTCACCCGGTGCTCAGGGGTCCCCGAGCACACCGCCCGAGCCGCCCGCCGGCTGACGCCGGCTCAGTCCCAGCGGAAACGCCAGGTGGCGACGGCGAAAGTGGTCGCCGCCCACCCGGCAAGCACGAGGCAGTCGAGCCCGATGTCGGGCAGGCCGACGCCGTCGTTCATGACCCGGTGCAGCGCGTCGGTCAGCCAGGTCAGCGGTAGCACGTGCACCGCGGTCTGCAGCCAGTCCGGCAGCGAGGTGATCGGGAAGAAAATGCCCGAGAGGAACATCATCGGGAAAGCCACGAAGGCCGACAGGCCGCGCGCCGCCTCGCTGGTGCGCGCCGCGCTGGTCAGCAGGAAGCCGATGCCGACGAACGCGGCGGTTCCGAGCAGCATGGGCACGGCGGCGACCAGCCAGGAACCGTAGGTCTTGGCCTGGAATACGGCCAACCCCACGACGATCAGGGCCACGAGCTGCAGAACGACTGTAAGTGCCCCACCGGCGATCTGCGCGCCAAGGATCTGGGCAGGTCGCAGCGGTGTCGCCCGCAGCCGGCGAAGCACCTTGCGGGCCCGCAGGTCGGCAAGGCCGATGGCGACGTAGTTGATCCCGCTCTGCAGGATGATGTAGGCCAGCATCGCGGGCAGGAAATAGTCGATCGCGGTGATGTTGTTGACCGATGACGTGGTCGGCGTGCCCAGCACCACGGCGGTCGCGGCCCCATGGGTGATGAACCCGTTCAGCACCCGGCCGAGGATCTGGTCAGCGATCGAAGCGGTGGTCGACGTCTGGCTGGCCTGAATGGGCTGGACGGTGACCGTCGGGGCGGTGGGATCGGCAACGGCGGCGCCGAAGCCCTTCGGGATGTCGACGACGACGTCCACGTGGTTGTTGCGGAGATCGTCGAGTGCCTTGGTCTGTGACGCCGTGTCCACGGTGAGGCCACGTACACCGCCAAGCACGGCGATGAACTGCTGCGACAGTGCTGAGTGGTCCACGTCCACGACGGCGTATCTGATGCTGAAGTTGTTGCCGCCGAAGAGCAGGCCGAAGATGGTCATGAACAGGACAGCGAGGCCGAGCGTGAAGAAGAGCGCGATGCGGTTGCGCAACGATGAGCGAACAGTGTTGCGGGTGAGCGCGCGAAACGCTTTCACGTGCGCAGGCTCCGCCCGGTGAGCGCGATGAACACGTCCTCGAGGGTGCCCTGGCGCACCCGCAGGTCGCGGATCGATGTCTCCTCGTCGCCCTCGCCGCGGTTCAACCAGTGGGCGTCGGGGTCGAGCAGGTCGCGCAGCACTCGCTCCGGCGCACGCGTCGACACCGTGACGCGGCCGTCCACCGACACCTTGTCAACGGCGCGGATCTGAGCCAGCGCCTCGACGTCGACGCCGTGGGGTGCGTCGAACTCGATGGTCGTGCCCGGTGCGTGGGCGGCGATCAGCCGCGCCGGTGTGTCGAGCGCGACGATCTTGCCATGGTCGATCACCGCGACCCGTGCACAGAGCCGCTCAGCCTCCTCCATGTTGTGGGTGGTCAGCACCACCGTCTTGCCGCGCTGACGCACGCCCTCGATGACGTCCCAGATGTTGAGGCGCGCCTGCGGGTCCAGTCCGGTGGTCGGCTCGTCGAGGAAGACCACCTCGGGGTCGTTGACGAGCGCCAACGCGATGGAAAGCCGTTGCATCTGACCACCGGACAGGTCGGTTGCGTAGGTGCCGGCCTTCTCCTCGAGGTCGAACTCCTTGAGCAGCTCGTCGGTGGAGCGGGCGATGGGGAAGAGGGCGGCGAAGAGATCGATCGCCTCGCGCACCTTGGTCAGCTCCGGCAGTGCGGTGGCCTGCAGCTGGACACCGATCCGTGCCTTGATGGCGCGGGCGTCGCGCACCACGTCGGCACCGAGCACGGTCGCGCTCCCCGCGTCGGGGGTGCGCAGGCCCTCGAGCATCTCCATGGTGGTGGTCTTGCCCGCGCCGTTGGGCCCGAGCATGCCGAAGACCTCGCCACGTTCGACGCTGAAGCTGACCCCGTCGACGGCGACGAGATCCCCGTAGCGCTTTACCAGGTCGCGGGCTTCGATCACCGTCATCGGGCCGGAGTATGCCCGACGTCGCTGCGCCGGCCGCTGACTCGGTCAGGGAGCGCTCGGCGACCGTGGTGGGGCGGGCAGCGGCGTGGGAGTGGTCAGGCCGAGCTCGGTCACCGTCTGATGATGGGCGAGGAGCAGGGCGTCGTCAGGGCGCGTGCCGCCGTCACGGCCGCGCACCACCACGACGTCGAGCAGGTTGTCGACCCGCCACTCTACGGTGATCTCGACAAGGCGCACGCCGCTGTTTGGGTCGGTGACGACGCGGGTGGTGGCGTGGGCGGCGTCACCGAGGCTGCCAGTCGACATCGCGACCGCGCCGGCAACGGCGTCGAGCCGGGCGATGTCGCTGCCGTACGACACCGCCGCGCCGGCGGCGCTGCCGAACTCCTCGACCGTGTCGCCGATCTGCACCGGCCCGTTGACCACCGCGATGCTGCCGGCCGCGCGGAAGAAGTCCACCGCGGCGCCGCCGATGAATCCCGCTGTCGCCAGCTGACCGGCCCTGGCCACGTCGCCCGCGGCGACCGCGGTGATTGACAGTCCATGCGCGGGCGTGTCGACGGTGAAGTCCGGCGACACCAGTTGGTCGATGGTGAGCAGGTACGTCGCCGGCGTGGCGTGGAGCGTCGACGGGGAGGCGGCGTCGCCACACCCGGCGGTGACCGCGATCACCAGTACCGCGACACCCCACCTCGCACGCAACGGCGTCAGTCCTGGCGTATCGCCGACACGATGCTGCTGCGGGCGACGCGCATAGCCGGAACCGCTGTGGCGATGACGCTGCCCGCCACCACCGCGGTCACCACCGCGATCGCCGTGGTCAGGGGGAACACGAAGTCGGGCGTGAATCCCGGGGTGGCGACGGCGCGCAGCATCCCCAGGACGACAGCACACCCGGTGAGCACGCCAAGGACGGCACCGCTGGCCGCGAGCACCGCGGCCTCGGTGAGCACAAGGCGCCGCGCCCCGCCACGATCGAGTCCCACAGCCCGCATCATGCTCAATTCCCGCGAACCCTGACGGATATTGACGGTCAGCGTGTTCACGACCGCGATCATGGACATGACCAGTGCCACCAGCGCGACAGCGAGGAGGAGGGCCAGCGCATGATTGAGCGCTCGTGCGGCACTGGCTCGAACGTCGTCGACGGTGACTGCGCTGAGGCCGAACTGCGCGGCGTTGCTGCTCACCGCGTTGATGTTACCGTTGGTCACGATGTCGAGGTCGTCGAAGCCGGCGGCGTTGTCGCCGAAGTACGACAGCGCCTGCTGCCGGTCCATGATCAGCGACTCGTCACCATTGCCCGCCGGGAATGAGTGGTCGACGATGCCCGCCACCAGGAAGTGGACGGTTCCCTTGCTGGTGACCAGCGGCACCGACGAGCCGAGTAGCCAGCCGTGGGCGGATGCGAAGCCGCTGGGCGCGAGCAGAGCCGGCCCGTCGCTGATCGCACGGAGCGCATCGGCGCGCGCCGGGGAGCTCACGTGCAGCGCGCCGCCGCCCTGGTAGTAGGCGGTGGAGATGGTGGTGACCGCCAGCACAGAGCTGCCACTGGCGACCGACATGAAACGCAGAGGCAGCGCCGCGCGTACCCCGGGCGCCTGCGCGAAGGTCGCCGCGACCGTGTCGGTCTGCGCGACCGGGCTGCGCACCACCATGTCGCCGTTGAAGAGCTGCGACACCCAGGCGTTGCCACCGGCAACGGCACCGGCGGCGAGCGCGCTGACCGCGACCGAGCAGGCCACACTGATGGTCAGACCACTGAGGGTCAATGCGGTGCGGTTGCGACGCCGCACCAGGTTGCGAGTGGCTGCGAAGGCGTTGGGCGTGACGAGTGAGGCGATGGCGCCGACCAGCCTTGCCGTCCATGGTGCCAGCACCGGGAGCGCGCAGAGCACCCCGGCGATCACCATGACGGTGCCGAAAGCGGCGGCGGTGCTGTTGCCGGTGATGAAGAGCACCACGCCGACGAGCACAGCGAGCGGCGTGAGGCTGATCGGGAAAGGCGCGAGCCGTTCGCGCTCCGCGCCCGGGTGGGGCCGGAGCCCGGCGAGGATGGAACGCCTGCCGGTGCCGAGCGCTGGGATGGCGCCGCCGATGAGTGCCGCCAGCGAGCCGGCGAGCGCAGCGAGAAACAGCTGGACGACGGTGATGTCCAGAGATGGGACGGGCAGGTCGGAGGGGGTGAGGCGCGCCTCGAGCACGGCCGCCAGCACGATCCCGGCGACCAGGCCGACGGGAATCGCCGCAGCGGCGACAATGGCCACCTCGAGCAGGAAAACGCGGAACACCTGCCGCGACGATGCGCCGGCGGCGCGAAGCAGGCCGATCTCGCGGCGCCGCTCACTGG
>CATPBU010000323.1 GCA_955652455.1 Candidatus Dormiibacterota bacterium | reverse complement strand
TCGGCAGCCCGCGCAGACGCATGAGAGGGTCGACGAGCGAGTCGAGCACGGCGTCGCCGACCAGGCGCAGCCCTGACGGCTCGCCGTCCGGCGCCCAGGGCATCGCCGCGACGGGCGCCGCATCGGGTGTGCTGTCGAGCAGCACGGTCAGCAGGTCGGTCGCGGAGACGCCGTCGACCATGGCGTGGTGGACCTTGGAGATCAGCGCCCACCGTCCGTCCTCGAGGCCTTCGACGAGCCACATCTCCCACAGAGGCTTGGTGCGATCGAGGAGCTGGCCGAAGATGCGGCCGGCGAGGTTGCGCAACTCGTCGCGACCGCCGGGCGCGGGCAACGCCGTCTGGCGCACGTGATAGATGAGCTGGAAATCGGGGTCGTCGACCCACACGGGACGGCCAAGACCCAGTGGCACCATGCGCGCCTTCTGGCGATAGCGCGGCACCAGCGCGAGCTTGGCGGCGATGGCGCGGAGCAGGTCGCCGTAGCGCGGCGCCGGACCCTCGAACACGCTGACGCCGCCGATGTGCATCGCGTTCCTGGCGTCCTCGACATGCAGGAACATCGCGTCCTGGGGACTCATGCGATCCACGTCATGCTCCTCGGGTGGCGCTCGGGTGATCGGCCCCGAATTCCGGGAGGATAGAGCAGCCACCCCCTCTCGCCAGCGCCGCGGTGGTGACCGGCGTTCCGCATCCTCGCCAACCGCTCGCGGGTCGGGACCCCGCGGCCGGGTTCAGCGCGACGAAGTGACCGCGCGGCCGCCGGGCCGCGATCCGGCATCATCGCCGAACATGGCGACTTCCGCAGCGTCGAGCAGCGAGACCGGACGGGCCACGGACGCCGCGATTGCGGTGACCGGGTTGGTCAAACGATACGACAAGGTCACCGCTGTCGCCGGCATCGATCTCGAGGTGACACGTGGGGAGATCTTCGGTTTCCTCGGCCCCAACGGTGCGGGAAAGTCGACGACCATCGCCATCCTCTGCACCCTGGTGAAGGCGACCGAGGGCTCTGCCACCGTTGCCGGCATCGACGTCGCCCGTCACCCCGACGACGTGCGCGCACGCATCGGCCTGGTCTTCCAGGATCCCTCACTCGACGCCCAGCTCACGGCGCGCGAGAACCTGACCTTCCACGCCATGGTGTACGGGGTACCGCGCGGCGAGCGGCGCGATAGGATCGATCGCGTTCTCGCGATGGTCGAACTCTCTGACCGTGCCGACGCTATCGTGATGACCTTCTCGGGCGGGATGAAGCGCCGCCTCGAGGTCGCCCGCGGCGTCCTGCACGCGCCGGAGGTCCTGTTTCTCGACGAGCCGACCCAGGGCCTCGACCCGCAGACGCGAGCGCGCCTCTGGGACCACCTCCGTGAGATCAGGCGGACGACGGGGCTCACCATCTTCATGACCACGCACTACATGGAGGAGGCGGAGTGGTGCGATCGCATCGCGATCATCGACCAGGGACGGATCGTCGCGCTGGGCACACCGGACGAGCTGAAGTCACAGGTTGGCGGTGACGTGGTCGTGGTGCAGACCGACGACAACGCGCGCGCCAGCGCCGAGATCAACGCCACCCTCGGGGTTGTGGCCGTTGCCGATGGGGACACGCTGCTCATCGAGGTGGCCGACGGCGCCGTATTCGTCCCGCGACTGATCACCGCCGTGTCGGTGCCGGTCAAGACGGTGACGGTGCGCCGCCCATCGCTGGATGACGTCTTCCTCAAGCTCACCGGGAGAGCGATCCGCGAGGGCGACGCCGAGGGCAGGCAGGCGTTCATGCGCGCGTTCGCCACGCGGCGGGGCTAGACGATGGTCATGCAGACGACCGAACAGCGAGCGCCGGCTCAGGCAGAGCCGGAAACGCCGCACAGGCAAGCGACCCACGTGCGCGTCTCGACCGTCCAGGCCGTGTACATCATCTGGTATCGCGACCTGCTCCGCTACTGGCGCGACCGCACCCGCCTGGTCACGTCGCTGGCGCAGCCGTTGCTCTATCTGCTCATTTTCGGCGTCGGCCTCAGCTCGTCGCTGGGGCGGGGCGGTCTCGGCGGCAACGGTGTGCCCGCCTCCTTCAGCTACATCCAGTTCATGTATCCGGGAATCATCGGCATGGCAGTGCTGTTCACGGCCATATTCAGCGCCATGTCGGTGGTTTGGGACCGCGAATTCGGGTTCATGCGCGAGATCCTGGTGGCCCCCATCAGCCGCTCCGCCGTGGCCCTGGGCAAGTCCCTCGGAGGCGCCACCCAAGCCACCATCCAGGGGGTGGTGATGCTCATCTTCGCGCCGATCATCGGCGTGCACCTGAGCTTTCTGTCGGTGATCGAGGTGATCCCTCTGCTCTTCGTGCTCGCGTTCTCGCTGACCTGCTTCGGGGTCGCAGTCTCAGCGCGGATGCGAACCATGCAGGGATTCCAGGTGATGATGAACTTCCTGATGATGCCGATGTTCTTCCTCAGCGGTTCGCTGTTCCCGCTGGCCGGCCTGCCGGCATGGATGACCGTGCTGACGCGCTTCGACCCAGTCGCCTATGGAATCGCGCCTGTCCGCTCGGCCGTGCTCGGTGGGACGGGCCTGCCCCAACCGTTCGTTGACCGCGTCGCGGCGGTGACGATCGGCGGTCAGGCGGTTCCCCTGCTTCTCGATGTCGCCATCCTTCTCGTCTTCGGCATGGTCATGCTCGCCATCGCCATGCGGTCCTTCCGGCACCGGGATTAGTGCGTCGCAACCGACGGCATGCGGCGCGAGCGAGGTCATTCGGTGCCGCCGCGGCCGCCTACCAGCGGGGACGGCCACCCTACCCGGCGGAGGCGGTCGATTGGCTGCTGGCTGGTGGCGGCCACCGCGTGCTCGACCTCGGCGCGGGAACAGGCAAGCTGACCCGGCAATTGTGTGACCGCGGCCTCGACGTCGTCGCGGTGGAACCCTCCGCACGGATGCGCGAGCAACTGGCGCAGACCGTGCCGGAGGCCCGAATCCTCGCTGGCACCGCCGAGCAGATTCCGCTGCCGGACCGCAGCCTCGACGCGGTGCTCGTCGCGCAGGCGTGGCACTGGGTCGACGCGCAGCGCGCGGTTCCCCAGGTGGCCCGCGTCCTGACCCCGGGTGGCCGGCTCGGCCTGCTCTGGAACGTCCGCGACGAGCGCCACGAGTGGGTCGCCGCACTGGGCCGGATCATGCGACGTCACGGCGACGATGACGACGGCGGTCCCGTTGCCAATGTCGGACGGCCATTCGGGCCGATCGAGAGCCACGACGTGGCGTGGCGATATCACCTCACGCCCGACGCGGTGCTCGACCTCGTTGCGTCGCGCAGTTACGTTATCACGCTGGCACCTGAGGACCGTGCCGCCGTCCTCGACGAGGTACGCGACCTCTTCGCCACACATCCAGCCGTCATGGGTCGCCAGGAGGTCGAGCTGCCCTACGTTACCAAGTGCTTCAGGGCGCAGTTGCGGTGAGGGTTCTGGTTCTCGGTGGCACCGTGTTCCTGTCGCGGGCCGTGGCGGTGCACGCGCGAGACCAAGGCCACGACGTCACCTGCGCGGCGCGAGGTGTCAGTGGC
>CATPBU010000322.1 GCA_955652455.1 Candidatus Dormiibacterota bacterium | reverse complement strand
TCGACGTCCCGCAGGGGATCGCCGACGCCTACGAGTCGGTGCAACAGCACGCCATCTTATCGCGAGTGGTTGATCCCCGCCGACATCCTGAACCAATATCCACGCGTCCGCGCCCAAGATCCCTCCAAGGACCTCTAACGCCGCAGGCGGGCCCACAGAGCGCACCACCGCTGCCTATGCTGCGGTCAGGGTCGGACGCCTTGGTACGACGACACGCCGTCCGCAGACATCCTCAGATCACCCCGACCTTCCTTGGGGTTAGTGGCTGCTGCCGGGCACACAGACGGACGCCGGTCTGTGGCGGGGCATGGCAGGGCGTGGCCTTCGACCCGCTCGCGTCGAAGGTTCGTGTTACAACGGTGGCGCGAACACTCGGTCGAGCCTCCCTCCTTGAACTTCCTCGCGAGATGGCGACCACTGGGTGCGTCACGACTGCAATGCGATGAGCGGTGTGGCACCCGCACCTCGGAGCCCGTGACTGTCAAGTGACTGTGCGATGGCCTCGTAATGACGCGACACAGCATCCGGAAAAATGGATCTCTGAGATCGGCGCACGTGGTCCCAGGGGATGGACTCGAACCATCGATACACGGTTTTACAGACCGCTGCCTTGACCAACTTGGCTACCCTGGGGGGCGGGCTAGGATAACGCAAAGACAGATTGCCTCCGTTGCAGATTGCGGTACACGCCGGCCTGGATGACGTCGCGCACCTGGTCGGCGATGGCGAGCACACGACCCGGCTCCGAGGCGTCCTCGTCGCCCTCTGCAGCGACGTTGATCGGTTCGTGGAACTCGATGATCCACGACGATGGCAGCGGGATGAGACCGGCGGGGCCGAGCCACGGGAAGGTCAGCGTCACGGGGGCGTAGGGAAGACCAAGGAGCCTTGCAACACCTGGGATTTCGGCGAGCTTGGGGTGGATCTCCTCGCTGCCGACGATGCTGAAAGGGACGATCGGACTGCCGGCGCGCACCGACGTCGACGAAGCCGCCACGGCCGAAACGGCGCAGGCGGTAGCGGTCGGAGTACGCCTTGCCTGTCCCCCGAGCTGAGGGCGGCGATGTCCACCGGTGGGTCGCGGACCGGTTCAAGGTTGGCCTCGACGCGGCGCCGCTCCAACTCGCGGTCCACCTCGTTGAGCAGGCGGTGGAGTGTGATGCGCAGCCCGGCATCGTCGGCAGTTGCGCGCCTGCGCCACGGCGGCGAGGCTGCGCGGCTCATGGCCGCCTATTCTCGGCAAATGCATCCGGCGCTGCTCACAAGCGAGGCCGGCGACGTCCGGCGCGGCTCCGGCACCGCCGTGGCCGCGGCCAACCTGGTCGAGGCGTTCATGCTCAACGGCGTGCCGCTCGCGGTGTTTCGCGGTCGTGACCACCCGCTCGGCCATGGCGTCGCCCGGGCGCGGTTCAACCGCGCCGCGTGGTGCGCACCGTCGTTGTATGACGCCCTCCTCGGTATCGGCGGCGATGGGCAGGCGATGGCGTCCCGCGGCGGGATCCCCTTCGTGTCCCTGCCCAAGGCCCTGTATGGACGGGTGCTCGCGCACGAACGTGGCCTGACTCGCCGGCTGCTACGCGGCCATGCGGCGCTGGAGTTGAGGTCATCCGTCGCTGCGTCGCTGGTGGTGGTTCCCTCACGATTCGCCGCCGGGGTGGTGCACGCGGATTTCGGCGTGCCCTGGTCACGGATCGAGGTGATCCCCGAGCCGTTCCCCGCGGCGCGATGGCAGTCGGCGGCGCCGGCGGCCGCGCGCGAGGGCAGGCGGGTCCTCGTCGTCGCACACCTGTACAGGCGCAAGCGGGTTCGCGACGTCATCTCCGCCTGGCCAGTGGTGCGGCGAGACCATCGTGACGCTGTGCTCGACATCGCCGGCGACGGGCCGGAGCACGCATCGCTGCGGCGCGTCGCGGCCCGCGTTGACGGTGTTCGCATCCTCGGCCACGTTGCCCCCGACCGCCTTCGTGGCTTGTACGCGAAGGCCGATGTCCTGGTGTCGGCGAGTGCGCACGAGACCTTCGGGTACGCCGTCGTCGAGGGGCTGGCCGCCGGCCTTCCGGTGGTTGCCGCTGCCGCCCCCGCCGTCGTCGAGGTCTGCGAGGGGGCTGTCGCTGAGCACGTGGCCATCGGCGACGTCGCGGCCCTGGCGAGTGCCATCTCCGCGTCGCTGGAGCCCGGCGTCGCCCGAGCGGCGGCCGCCCTCAACCCGGCGCTGACCGCGCGGTTCGAGTCGGTGACGGTTGGTGCCGCCTACCTGGAGGCGCTCGCTGTGCTGGTCGCCTGAGGGCTCAGCGTCGCGCCGGCGGGAGCGCCGCACGCAGCTCGGCGTCGGCCAAGTATGTCTCGACCGTGGCCAGGATCTGGTTCGGGTCGCCCGCCAGCGAATCCACGAAGTAGCCACCGTCGTAGGGACGCTGCGCCGCCCGGAGGAGCGAGGCCGCCGGCTGCCGTCGCGGCGGAGGGATCCCGGCCACCAGCCGGTAGGCGAGCACCATCCTGTTGCCGGCCCGGGTGATCCCGACCTTGTCGATCACCTCCCACCTGGTCAGGCTGCTGAACGGGTACTGCCGCTGAAGCAGGCCTTCGCGGGTGAGCTCGAGGCTGGGTCGCAGGACCAGCCCAGTGGCGATGAG
>CATPBU010000321.1 GCA_955652455.1 Candidatus Dormiibacterota bacterium | reverse complement strand
GTGGGGGCGACAGGCGCTGCCGGGGGCACGCTTCTGCGTGTCCTCGAGGATCGGGTGTTCCCGATCGCTGACTTCCATGCGCTCGCCAGCGCGCACAGCGCCGGTGCGATCGTTCGCTTCCGCGACCACGACGTCGTGGTGCGCGAGGTGGACGACGACATCCTGACGGGGGCCGACATCGTGTTCCTTGCGGCCGGGGCGGGCACCGCCCGGCGGTTCGCGCCCGTTGTCGCCGCAGGGGGCGGCGTTGCGGTCGACAAGTCGAGCGCCTACCGGATGGACGCGGCAGTGCCGCTGATCGTGCCTGAGGTCAACGCCGGCGCGCTGGTGGGTCATTCGGGCATCGTCGCCAACCCCAACTGCGTCGCCATCCCTCTGGCCGTCGTGCTCGGGCCACTGAATGCGCGGTTTGGGTTGCGCCACGTGACCGTAGCCACGTACCAGGCCGCCAGTGGGGGAGGCCGCGCCCTCGCCGCCGAACTGGCGGCGCAGGAACGTGATGACGCCTACGGGCGCCCGCCGAAGCGCGAGGTGTACCCGCACGTGTTGCACGGCAACGTCGTGCCCGGCGGTTGGGCGATGGTCGGCGATGACACCGAGGAGGAGACCAAGGTGGTTGCCGAGGTGCGACGCGTGCTTGAGCTGCCGCAGCTGCCGATTGCGGCCACGACGGTGCGCGTGCCGGTGTCGGTCGGGCACGCGGCCGCGGTGTGGGCGGAGTTCGATAATGCGGTGACGGCCGCTGAAGCGCGTGAGCTGCTTGGTCGCGCTCCGGGTGTGCTGGTCGTCGACGACCCTGCGACGCAGCAATACCCGACCCCTCGCGCGGTCGCCGGCTGTGACGAGGTGCACGTTGGCCGCATCCGAGCCGACACCTCGCGCGAGAACGGGCTGGCGCTGTTCCTGGCGGTGGACAACCTGCGCAAGGGAGCAGCGACCAATGCCGTCCAGGTGGCGGAGCTGCTGCTGCGCGCGTAGCGCGAGCGGATAGCACGCGAGTGACGAGTGACCAGCTTGCGACAACCAGGCGTGCTGTCGCAATGCTGTAAAACCACCGCGGGGCATGGGTTTTAGCCTTGCGTGGCGAACACCTGTTCGCTAGTGTTGTGGCATGAGCTTCGGTGCCCTGTCGGATGATCTCGCCGCCTTCAGCCGCGTGGTCGTGCCTCCGGTAGTCCCGCTCCGCACAATTTGTACGGAGGCCGGCCCAACACAGCTTAGAGAAATGAACAGATGCCACAGAAGGCGTGGTCGCCGAAGCGCGAGCGGCAGTACGAGCACATCAAGCAGGGGCTTGCGGAGAAGGGAACACCGGACGACACCGCCGAGGAGATCGCGGCCCGAACGGTCAACAAGGAACGAGCACGCGCCGGTGAGGCCAAGGAGGCAAGTCGCACGTCGATCAACGACATATCGTCGGGGCGCCGCGGTGGACTCCGCTCGCATCACGGCTCCGGCGGACGGACCTATGCGCAGCTGCGCAGCGAGGCCAGCCACGCCGGCATCAAGGGACGCTCGAAGATGAACAAGGCGCAGTTGGAGCGCGCTCTCGCGCGCTGGGCGGGGGCGGCCAGCACTCCGGCAACAGTCAGAATCGGGTCATGCGACCAGGGCCATGGCACGCGTCCGTGGTCACCCTGTCCGTGGCGTTCGTCCTTGCCGGGTGCACATCGTCGGCCCCGCCGGCAGTGTCGCGCACGCTTGCCGCGTCGGTCTCGCCGACGGTTGCGACAACAGCGCCGACCAGCGCCACGGGCCAGCCGGCCACGCTCAACGGATGCCCGGCCGCCCGAACGGAGGCACAGCTGACCGTCCTCGCTCGGGTTGCCGCCAGCCCCGACGATGTCACCGTCGACAGAGCGGGCAACATCTGGGTCAGCGCCCTCGACGCACGCCTCATCACCGAGCTGTCCGCCAGCGGCAAGCTGCTCGCCACAGTGAGCGATCCCGGCGGTCCAGAGGGGATCGTCGAACTCCCCGACGGACGCCTTGCCGTCGCCGACCAGGTGGCGAATGCACTCGGCGTCTTTCGCCCAGGCGACGTGCGTGTATCGCGACTGCTCACGCTGACCAACCACACAGCCAACGCGGGCGTCGACGGCATCGGCTACGACGCTGCTCATCAGCGGCTGCTGGTCCCTGACAGTCCCAACGGCACGCTGCTCGCCTACGCAGCGGGCGGTGCGACAACGGTGCTCAGGCGAGGGCTTGGACGTCCGGTCGCGGCAACCACCGACCCGGGCGGCAACATGTATATCGGCATGGAGAATGTGCCCGGGGTGCTGGTCGTTTCACCCACGGGCGCCACGCGATCGCTGGGGTCGTTTTCCCAAGTTGATGAGGTCGTGTATGTCAACGGGTTGCTGTACGTCGCCGACCTGGCCGGCACCGTCGACGCCATCGACCCGGTCACCGGGCAATCAAAGAGACTGGTGTCTCCCGCTCCCGCGCCGCAAGGACTCGCCGCGACCGCCGACGGCACGCTGATCCTCGTTGACGAGACCACCCACGTCGTCGCCGCGCTCACGCCATGCCGGTGAGCGACGTCGAAGGTCGCCTACCCCCCGGCCAAATCACGGCGTCTGGCAGCGATGCCGGCCAGCACCTCCCAGACCATTCGATGCGCATTGTTGACGGTGGTGTCCGCCCAGTCATATGCCGGGCAGACCTCGACGACGTCCATGGCGACGACGTTGGTCTCGAGCGCGATCCGCCTCACCGCTCTGAGTAGGTCGACCGGCGCCATGCCGCCGGGTTCAGGCGTGCCGGTGCCCGGGGCAAAGCCCGGGTCGAGCACGTCGATGTCCAGCGAGATGTAGATCGCGTCCGGACCGTCGAGCGCCTCGGCAATGGCGTCATCGAGGACGGCGTTGATCCCCCGTTCCCAGACCTCCTGCATGAAGTGCGTGCGCATCCCCTGGGTCCGCATCCACGCCACCACGTCGGCGGGAGGCCAGTACCCGCGCAGGCCGATCTGGACGAAGTTGCGGCCGGGCACGGCGCCGGATTCGATGAGCCGGCGCATCGGCGTGCCGTGGCTGGCCAGGTTGCCACCTGTCTGGTCGGCGGTGTCGGCGTGGGCATCGAAGTGGATGATGCCGACGTTGCCGAACCCATGATGCTCCGCAACCGCGGTTGCGCTCGGCCATGTGATCGAATGATCCCCGCCGATGACCAGCGGGATGATGCCGCGGCTGGCGACCTCGGCGATACGATCGTGGATCGCCGCGTAGGTGACATCCCAGAGCCCGCTGGCGACGAGCGCGTCGCCGTAGTCGACGACCTCGAGGTGGTCGAAGATGTCGAGCTCGAGGTCGAGGTGGTAGCTGCCGTTGACGTACGTCGCGGCGCGCAGCGCGCGTGGACCGAATCGGGCGCCGGGGCGGTGCGTGGTGTTGTCGTCCCAGGGTGCACCGACGACGGCGGCGTCGGGACGCCACTCGTCGAGCTGTGCGGGCTCGGTCAGCAACGGGCGCCGGCCGAACGTCGGCACCCCGATGAACGATTCGCTGTCCAGCTGCGCGCGCATTCCTGCCGGGAGCTCACGACGGGGAGTGCCGCGATCGCTGGTCACGGTCGGAAGGCTAGTGGATGGCCCGCCCGCCGAGGTGGCAGGCGCCGCCCCATCGCTCTGCCGAGCGAACTACGCGGCGGCCCCCGTCGGAGTGATGGTTTCACGCCCGCTGGCGATGTGGGCGACGTCGCTCCGGCGGACGAAGAATGCCACCAACACAGCGCCCAGGACGAGCAGCACCGCACCCGCGAGGAAGGCGAGGTGGTACCCCTGCACAAGACCGGCATTGATGTCGCCCCCCGCCGGTGCGTGACCAAGACCGCCCAGGTAGTTCGTCGTCGCGTTGGCTGCCAGGGTGGCGAGGATCGCCAGCCCGAGCGAGCCACCGACCTGCTGTGAGGTGTTGAGCAGACCCGACGCCAGGCCGGCGTCGTTGGTGGCCACGTTGGTGGTGGCAACCAGGGTCACCGGAACGAAGGTTATCCCCAGGCCCACCGACATCACGATCAGCGCGGGCAGGAGCACGTCGACGTAGTTGCTCGTGACGGCTATCCGAAGCAGCAGCAGGAACCCGACAGCACCGATGATCAACCCGGTGGCGGCGACGGCGCGAACGTCAACTCGCTTCACGGCTTGGGAAGCGATCCCGGCGCCGACGCCGATGCCAACGGTGACGGGAAGGAATGCGAGGCCGGCGGTCAGCGGCGAATAGCCGAGAACGATCTGCACGTACAGGCCGGCGAAGTAGAACATCGCGAACATGCCACCGGCGACGAGCAGCATGGCCAGGTTGGCCACGCTC
>CATPBU010000320.1 GCA_955652455.1 Candidatus Dormiibacterota bacterium | reverse complement strand
GACCGGGCCGAGGCCAAGGGCTCGGCCCGGTCCGCGGGCGCGGTGCATATCGTTCGCGCCCTCGACGGCGCCGCCGCGACGCTGATCCGCTACGGCGGCCACCGCGTTGCGGCCGGCTTCAGCCTCGACGCGCAGCGCTTCGCTGACTTCTCACGGGCCGTGTCCGCCGCGGTTGCGGCTCAGCTCGGTGCCGCTCCCCGCGAGCGAGTTGTGGCCATCGATGGCGAGATCACCAGTGCCGACTGCATTCCCGCCACCTGCGACATGCTCGACGGGCTCGAGCCCTGTGGGGTGGGCAACGCCTCGCCGGTGCTGGCGCTGCGCGACTGCACAGTGCTGTCGACGACCACCTTCGGCGGCGACTCGCAGCACGTGCGCATGGCTCTTCGCGACGAGGTGGGCCTGGTCGAGGCGATCGCCTTCTTCAAACCGCAGCTGGCGGCGCACCTGCCCCGCGGCCGCAGGGTCGATGCCTGCGTCGCGCTGGAGCGCGACGAATGGCAGGGCCAGGTGCGTGTGCGCGCGCGCTTGCGCGACATCCGGCCGGCGCGCCCTGCGCCCGTCGTGGAGGTCTCGGGAACACCGATCGCCCGCGGAGCGGGGTCGTCGCATCCGTCGGGGGCGCAGCCGACTCCGCGCTGACTCCGTCGCCGGCGCGAAGCTGGCGCCGTCTACACTGCCGCGCGATGGCCTCGCTCGCCTCCGCCGCCGCGGCGCTCGAGAATCGCGCGGCCCGGGCGCGTGCCGTGGTGACTGCATCCCCAGCACTGCGCGCGGCGGTCACCCCGTTCGTGGCGGCCAAGCTGGTCACCTTCCTGGTCACGGTGCTGGTGGTGTGGAGCACCAGCACGGTCGCCGGTCACCCCTCGTACCAGGACTTCGTTCGTCCCTTCGGCTTCTGGGACGGTGCCAACTACATCGACATTGCACAGCAGGGCTACCCGTCCGGCCCGCTCGACCTGGTCCCCGGCCACGCCGGCCACCTCTGGGGTTTCTTCCCCGGTCTTCCCGTCCTTCTGCGGGCGGGAATGCTCATCTTCCGCGACCCGATCACGACGGGCATCGTCGTCAACTTCGTCGCTGAGTTCCTGGCCCTCTACTACCTCGCCCGCCTGGTGCTGCTTGAGCGCCGTGGCGACCAGGAGTCGGCGCGCGTCGCCTGTTGGGCGCTGGCCTTCTTCCCCAACGCTGTGTTCCTCAGCGTCGTCTACACGGACGCCGGCTTCATGGCCGCCGCCATCGCGTCGTTCTACTACCTGCGTCGCGGCGATCACACCCTGGCCTGTGTCGCCGCCACCGCCGCCGTTGCCATGCGCGTGACCGGGCTGGTCGTGGTTGGGGTTCTGCTGGTCGACTACCTGTGGCGGCGGCGCGGCAGGCCGGGATGGGGCCTGCTCGATATCTCGATCGCGGCGGCCCCGGCGCTGATCTTCTTCGGGTATGCCCGATACCAGACCGGCGACTTCTTCGCATATTCGACAGCCCTGGAGTCGGCGTCGTACGGGGGCCGCCACCTGGCCATGCCATGGACGGGGTTCCTGCGCACGTTGCAGGTAGCGCTGGGCGACGGCCCATCGAACTACAACTTCTTCTTCCTCTCGGACGTCATCTGTGGCGTGGCGGGCCTGGTGGCGCTCTGCTACTTCGCACTCAACTGGCGCCGCTTCGCACCGGTGCTCACACTCTTCTCCGCAGGCGCATGGCTCCTCGTGACATGTCTCACCTACTGGGCTGGGCTGATGCGCTACGAGATCGCGTTCATCCCCCTCTATCTGGCCGCAGCGGACCTTCGACGCCGCCGGCCCGACGCCGCCAGGATCGTTCTCGCCGTGTCCGCCGGGTGGATGGTGTTCCAAACCTACACGTTCGCAACCGGACGCTTCATCGTCTGACCGGCCGGAGCCTCGCCTTTACACCCGTGCACACCGGTGGTAGCGTCGGCCCACCGGCCGGCCGGCGACAATGCCGGGGCGCTTTGTGTCCACGTCATCTCCATGCGTTCACATCGTCCGGGTGCGCAGGGAGTCGCGACAGATGCCCGAGAGGACCTCGATCCCCCGCCTGGTGGTGGCCGGCGTCGGGTCGGGTGCGGGCAAGACCACGGTCGCGCTCGGGCTGGTCGGCGCGCTGAAACGGCGCGGCCGGGCTGTCCAGACCTTCAAGGTGGGGCCTGATTTCGTCGACTGCGCCTACCTCGCCCACGCCAGCCGGCGGCCCTGCCGCAACCTCGACTCGTGGATGCTCGGCAGCGACGGGGTGGTGCGCTCCTTCGGCCAGGGCGTGCGTGACGCCGACTGCGCCATCGTCGAGGGCACCGCTGGGATCTTCGACGGCCACGGCGGCCCCCCGGGCGGCGACACGTCCGCTCCCGGCGGCTTCCCGGGCAGCACCGCCGAGCTGGCCCGGCTGATCGGCGCACCGGTGGTCCTGGTCATCGACGTCGGCGACAGCGCCGAAACGTCGGCGGCGCTGGCGCTGGGTGTCAAGCAGCTCGATCCCGGCATCGACCTCATCGGCGTCATCCTCAACAGCGTCCCCAGCGACTACCGGCGCCGTGCCGCCGAGGAGGCGATCTGGAACTGGGCCAAGCTGCCTGTGCTCGGCACGCTGCCCCGGCTGCCGCGGGTGCAGATCCCCGAGGTGCGCACCGGCCTGCTGCCGCTGAGCGAGAACCCGCACGTCGACCCGGCGCTCGACGAGCTGGCCGGCGCGGTCGAGCGACACTGCGATATCGCGCTCATCGAGCGCCTCATGGGTCGCGCCACCGCGCTGGCCGCCGTCAACGGACGCGCTGTTGCCGCCGTGGCGGCGACGCCAGTTCGCGTCGGCGTCGCGTTCGACGACGCTTTCTGCTTCTACTACGCGGAGAACCTCGAGCTGCTCGAGGAGGCGGGCGGACAGGTGATCACCTTCTCGCCGCTCGAGGACAGCGTCCTGCCTCGCGAGATCGACGCCATCTACCTCGGTGGCGGCGTGTCCGAAATGTTCGTGCCACGGTTGGCAGCAAATCACTCGTTCATCGAGTCGCTGCGCCGCGCCCACGCGCACGGTGTGCCCATCTACGCCGAGAGCGGCGGTCTCCACCTCTGCGCGCGCAGCGTCCACACCAGCGACGGCAATGTGCACGACATGGCCTCGCTGATCCCAGTCGACATCGCGCTCGAGGCGGGCTCGTGCCACACCGGTTATCGCGACCTGCGGATCGCATCGGAAACCATCCTCGGCGGCGCCGGGACGTCCCTGCGTGGCCACGAGTTCCACTTCAGCCGCCTTCTCTCCGGCACCCGCGGCTTGCAGCCCGCCTACTCGATGCACGACGCCGACGGCGAGCCGCTGGGGTCGGAGGGGTGGGCCACACCGACCCTGCTGGCGTCGTTCGTCCACCTCCATTTCGGCCAGGACCCCGGCCTTGCAGCGCGGTTCGTCGAGGTGGTCCGCGACGGCGCCCGGCGGCGCCACCTCCAGGCCACCGGCGCGTAGCGCAGCGCGGTCGGGGCTGGGGGCGGGTGTAAGGTGAAAGTGATGCCAGAGACCCGTGCCGCCACCATCGGCGAGCTGCGCCGCACCGAGTACCGCGTGCTGCCGGTGCGCGCCGAGCTGCGCCGCAACCTGATGCGCCGCCTGGCCGGCGGCGACACGCTCTTCGAGGGCATCCTCGGCTACGAGGACTCGGTGGTGCCGCAGCTCGAGAACGCCATCCTGGCCGGCCAGGACCTGATCCTCCTCGGCGAGCGCGGCCAGGCCAAGTCACGGCTGCTGCGCGGCCTCACCGACCTCCTTGACGAGGCCATTCCAGCCATCGGCGGCTGCGAGATCAACGACGACCCCTACGCTCCGATCTGCCGGCGCTGCCGCCGATG
>CATPBU010000319.1 GCA_955652455.1 Candidatus Dormiibacterota bacterium | reverse complement strand
GTTCGGCGCCGTACTTGTCGTAGACGTACTGAAGCACCTCCTCGCGGTGGTCGGTGGAGAAGTCGATGTCGATGTCGGGCGTGCCCTGGTGGTCCTCATGCAGGAAGCGCTCGAAGAGGAGATCGTGGGCAACGGGGTCGACACGGGTGATGTCGAGCAGGTAGGCGACGATGCTGTCGGCCGCACTCCCCCTCCCCTGGCCGGGGATGTGGTGCTCACGCGCGAATCGCATGATGTCCCAGGTGATCAGGAAGAACTCCGCGAGGTTGGTCTTCTCGATCACCTCGAGCTCGCGCTGCAGCCGGGCGGCCACCATGCGCGTCATCGGCTTGTACCGGCGCTGCACCGACGCCTGGCAGAGGCTGTAGAGGACGGAGAACGGCGTTTCCCCATCCGAGACGGGGAAACCGGGAAAGCGCGACTCGCTGAAGTCGAGCTCGACGTCGCACTGTGAGGCGATATGCGCGGCCAGCGCGAAGGCCTCGGGGTGGTCAGGCAGCAGGGTACGCAGCTCCGCCTCAGAACGAAGATGGTGCTCGGCGTTGGGCAGCAGCAGTCCGTGCGCCGCAGCCGCGTCGAGGGTGGTTCGGTGCCGGATGGCGGTGAGCACGTCGAGCAGTGGCTTGTCGTCATGATTGGCATGAACCGGCAGCCCGCTGGCGACGAGTGGCAGGCCGGTGCGCCGGCCGAGCAGGGCTGTCTGCGCGGCCAGCCAGGAGTCGCCGGGATGGCGGTGATGGCTGAGCAGCAGGGCGACGCGGTCACGGCCGAACAGGTCACGCAGCTGCTCGGCGCGCCGGGTGGCAGAGCGCAGGTCGCCGCGCACCAGGGCGGTGGCGATCGCGCTCTCGGCACCGCCGGCGAGGACGGTGCAGCCATCGAGGTCGGCAGGATCGACGGTGGCCGGCTCACCCTGCGCGAGGTCGGTGGTCGAGGGCAGCCCCGGCCAGCCGTGGGGGAAGGGACCCGCGGTCGGGCGGATTGCCGGGACCCGCTCCGGGGCTGGCAGGGTGGGGCGGCGACGGCGGCCCGTTGCAGGGGCCGGACCGGGATCGCCGCCGTCAGCCCGATCGAGGCCGCCCAGTCGCAGCAAGGGCTGTCCCTTGACGCCGGCGAGCTGTGCCGCGCTGATCGTTCGAGCTAGCTGGCGGTAGCCGCCGCGATGGCGGGCGAGCAGGCGCAGACGATCACCGCCCTCGAGGTCGAGGTCGACGCCGATGACGGCGCGGATCCCGGCGGTACGCGCCGCCTCCATGAAGCCGACCGCTCCGTAGAGGCCGTTGCGATCGCAGAGCCCGAGCGCCTCGATGCCGAGCGCCGCGGCTCGCGCGACGAGAGCGCGGGGCGAAGCCGAACCCTCGAGGAAGGAGTAGTGGGAACGGGCCGCGAGCTCCGCGAACGCCATTTGACTGTATTACTTATTTGTGTAAGTATACGGATGTGTGGTGGTCAACCCTGGCAGCCGCCGCACATGGCCGGACCGGCCTCCGCCCGCCCCTCTCGGGCGGAGGTACGGCCGGTGCTCAGTCATAGCGGCGCGACCAGAACCAACCGCCCTCGTCGAGGTCGCGGTACAGCTCACAGCAGTCGCCCCCGGCGAGCAGGCAGCGGAGGTACTCACGGTGGACAGGGCGCCTCCACCAGTCGGTCTCGACCACCCAGCGGGTGACCACGCGCTCGACGCGACGCCAGCCCACGTCCGTGCGCAGCGCCATCGGTGTGGCGGGGTCGTCGCCGCGCACCTCGATGGTGCCCTCGAGCAGCTCGGTCACACGTGCACCCTCCCGGCCGAGACTGACAGCGCGGCCTGCCTCGACGGAGCGGGCCGGGGATGACCACGGCCCGGCTGCTTGGCTGCGGGAGGACGCGACCACGGCACCTTTCCCTTCTGCGCAGGCTGGGTCGACGGGCGCGCGTGAAGCCCGTCACCGTCCGTGGCGGCGGCGTGGCCGTTGGCTCGTGTCTCCTGCTCTGCCGCTCCACCCGGGAGTGGCGACTCCCACGCAAACCGCCTCTCCGGGATGTCACCCGGGTCGACGGCGAGGCGGGGGCGGCGCAGAGTGGTTTCACCGTAGCGCCGCTGCAAGCGCGCCGTTACAGCCAGCACCGCCTCGCGCTGGGCATCGCCTCCCCGCCAGAGGTCGGTCTGACGGCCGGTCGCGATGCGCAGCTCCACCTCGAGGCGGATCGCGCTCACCGGGGCCGATGGGTGCAGCTCGCCGAGCAGGGCGAGCACGGCCATCCAGAGCTCCCCCGGATTGCCGGCAGGCAGGGGCGGCGGAGCGGAGACTCCTATGGCCGGTGCCTCTTCGAGCTCGAGCACAACGGTCACCGTCACAGCGACCATGCCGCGGTTGCGGAGCTGGTCACCGAGATCGGTGGCGCAGCGATGGGCCGCGAACCGGAGCACCTCGAGGTCGCCGACCGCGCCATCGAGCACCACCCGCTCCACAGCACGGCGGGGACCGGTGTCGACGGCAGGGCAGCCGCCGTCCTCGCCCCGGCAGTGGCGGTGCAGGACCAGCCCCTCGGCGCCGAACTGGCGCTGCAGCTCCACCGGGGAAAGGTTGGCGACGGCGCCGAGGCAGTCGAGGCCGAGCGCGGCCAGGCGGGCGCCGATCGCTGGGTCGACGGGGAGCATGCCCAGCGGCAGCGGGGCGAGGAAGGCGGCCTCTCCCCCGGCCGGGACACGACGGACGTGGCGTGGTTCGCTGGCCAGCGCAGCCATCCGGGCCACGAAGCGAGTGCTGCCCACCCCCACGGCTGGCAGGCCACCGTCAAGCGTTTCCACCAGGGCGCGAGCGATTGCCGCCGCCCAGCGTCCCTCGTCCTTGAAGACGGCGTGGTTCCCACTG
>CATPBU010000318.1 GCA_955652455.1 Candidatus Dormiibacterota bacterium | reverse complement strand
GTCGACGAACAGAACCGCGATCAGTCCGCGCTTCTCATCGCGACGGCTTAGCGCATGTTTGAGCCGGTCGGTGAACAGCAGGCGGTTGGCAAGGTTGGTGAGCGGATCATGGAATGCCTGGTAGGTGAGCGTGTTGTCGAGGCGCATGTTCTGAACGGCGACGCTGGTCTGGGCGCCGAACGTTTCGAACAGGGTGAGATCATCCGCCGAGAAGCTGCCGACGTCGCTCAACCGGTTGCCGACGGTGAGCACGCCGAGCAGGGCTCCGTCGCCCCAGAGCGAGGTGAGCATCGCGTCCCTGAGGTCCTGTCGGGTCAGCCATTCGCGAACGTTCCCGGTGGAATCCGCCCAGCTGATGCCGCGAGCTCGCGTCTCTGAGCCGACAGCCATCATCAGCCCCTCAAGAAATGCACGGTCCACCTCCTGGTCGCGCTTGCGCACCTGACCATGGCGCCACGTCGTCGTCGATGCGCGCCCGGTCCCGGTGGCGACGGGGAGCAGGACCACCTCTGCCAGCTCGCCGCGGAACACCTGCGATATCTGCGCGAGGAGTTCCGGCACCGCGGCGTCGGCCACCGCAGTGCGCTGCAGCAGGTCGCTGCATTCGTAGAGGTGCTGGATACGCTGCCGCTGCTGGTGCTCGGAGGTGTACAGGACGAACGCGGCGGCGACGCCGAGCAGTGGCATGCCAAGCAGCCACAGCTCCGCGAGGTTGCGCGAGATCGCGGCGGCCGCCTGGATGGCGAGGCAGGCATTGACGAGCCCGGCTCCGACCGAGAAGAGGTAACCGCGCACCAGCTGGTGGCGGCCCAGGGTTCCCTCGGCCAACGAGATGACCAGCGCGGTGAGCGAGAAACCCAGCAGCACGACGACCCCGATGACGGCGAGCATCACGGCCCAGGAATGGGGCGTGGTGACACTGTGCAGCGGCTCGAAGACGGAGATCAGCCACACCGCCACCTCAGCCTCGATTGCGTACAGGGCAAGGTTGAATGCGGCCTTGGCCGGCGGCTGTCTGCGGATCAGCGACAGTGCCACGACTGCGCCGGCGAGGCGGCTCGAAACCAGCGTCTGGGGGGTGGCGAAGTACAACCCGAGGACGAGCGGAATCTCGCTCAGGGAGAACGAGTGCGCATTGCGCCGGAAGTGGACGTGCACGCGCCGCGCTTCGGCGATGCAGAACATGGCGGCGAACACCACCCAGGGGATGGCGACCGCCGGCGGCGCAAGCGCAAGCCCGTTGACCACGGTCAGGAAGAAGAGAGCTGCGGCGCAACCGAGGAGTGCGCTGAGTGCCCAGACGCGGCGCACCGCCATCAGGGATCCGGCAGACCGGCGCTGCACTTCCACGTGACCGACCTCAGCCGACAATGGTGACCGGGCCGCCGCGCCCAGAGACCTCCTGGAGGCCCGACCGACAGTATCGAACCGGTCACACGCACTATAGGAGGCGAACGCGACACACCCTGTAAAGAGTTGTCGGCGACGATGCGAACGCGGTGGTCCGGAGTGACCGCCGTCACAGCGCCGCGACACCTTGCGAGGCCAGAGGCGAGTTCCCGATCAGCCGCGACTACACTCGGCGCCATGCCTGCCACCGGTGCCTCGGAGGTCAGCAAGCGCGCTACCGGGACCACGCACGCGAGGGTGCCGGGCGCCGCTCAGCGCCTCCGGCTACCGCTGTACACGAGGAGCCAGCAGCGGATGACGGCCCGCTGGGGATTCGATCTCAACGCCGCAGACGCCCCGGAGCGTGCCGAGACCCTGCTGGCCGCGTCGCCGGCGGACGTCGACCGCCTGGTGCTCGCGGCGTCGGTGCGCTCGAGCCGCGGCGACGATGTGGGCGCGCTCGGTGCTGCGCAGAGTGCAGTGCAGGTTGACCCAGGCTCGGCCAGCGCCCACAGCACTCTGGCAGCGCTCCTGGCACGCACCGGCGACAGCGTCGCGGCCGCCACCCACGCTCAGGCGGCCGCCGACATCGATCCCCAGGATCCCTCCGCGCTCTACAACCTCGGCCTGATCCGGTGGACCCGGGGCGACCGCCGGGCGGCCCGCGTCAACTTCGACCGCGTCGCCGGCCTTCTCGGGATCGCCACGGCGCCCTGGTGGCGGCGGCGGCGGACGGGGTGAGCGTCGGGTTCGAACGCCGCGACGGGTACCTGCCCATCGCAGCCTACGGCCTGATCGGCGACTGCCGCAGCGCGGCGCTGGTAGGCGCGGACGGCAGCGTCGACTGGTTGTGCCTGCCGCGTTTCGACAACCCGTCGATCTTCGGCCGGATCGTCGACGCGCGTCGCGGTGGACACTGGCAGGTGTGCCCGGTCGACGAGCACCGCGTGGTGCAGCGTTACCGCGACCGCAGCAACATCCTCGAGACGCTATTCGCCACTGCCGGCGGCACGGCCGTGGTCACCGATTTCATGCCCATCGACGACGGCAGTGCCACCGAGCACGCGCGCCTGAACCGCGACCCGCGGCTGATCCGCATCATCGAGTGCCTGACCGGCTCGATCACCCTTCGCCATCAATTCAAGCCGGCGCCCGAGTACGGGCAGGCACCGAGCCGCTTCGTCGCCGAGGGATGGCGCCTGCACGGCGACACCGCGGCACTCCACCTCTGCCTGCAGTCATCTGTGGAGTTGAAGTCCACCACAGTCCGCTGGCGGATGAGGGCCGGTGAGGTCATCGCGCTGGCTCTGCGCAGCGACCACCGCGGCCGCTGCGAGAACGCTGACAAGCCGTGGAACGTGGAGCACGCTCGTGCCCTGGCGCGGTCCACGCAGGAGTTCTGGTGGCGATGGATCGACCGCTGTTCGTATCGCGGACCGTTCCGGTACCCGGTGGTGCGCTCGGCGTTGTGCCTCAAGTTGATGACCTACGCACCCACGGGCGCGATCGTGGCGGCGCCGACCACCAGCCTGCCCGAACAAATCGGTGGGCCGCGCAACTGGGACTACCGGTTCACGTGGCTGCGCGATGCGTCGTTCACGCTGTTTGCCTTCTTTCAGGTGGGCATGATCGACGAGGCCAACGCGTTCTTTGGGTGGCTGGTGCGCATCGGCCTGGGCCGCGGCGGCCGCGACGTGGCCAACCTGTACACGCTCGACGGCGATGACCGAGCTGAGGAGACGGAGCTGGCCCACCTCAGCGGTTATCGCGGCTCGCGGCCGGTGCGCGTCGGCAACGGAGCGATCCACCAGCTGCAGCTCGACGTCTACGGCGAGCTACTCGACAGCGCCTACCTGTACGCACGTTTCGGCGGGAGGATCAGCCGCACGCTCTGGCATGAGCTGCACGCGGTGGTCGATCTCGCGATCGACCGATGGCAACTCCCCGACGCCTCCATGTGGGAAGCGCGGGGGCCGAACCGGCACTACACCTACAGCAAGATGATGTGCTGGGTCGCCGTGGATCGCGGGCTGCGCATCGCCGAGCGGTTCAGGCTGCCGCACAACGCTTCGCGCTGGAGGGCGGCGCGGCGTGACATCCATCGCGCGGTCACCTCGCGAGGCTACTCGCAGCGGTTGACCAGCTTCACCCAGGCGTTCGACGGCGAGGAGCTCGATGCGGCCATGCTCCGCATCACCCAGGTGCGCTTCCTGCGCCCCGCCGACCCGCGACAGCTCAGCACCATCCAGGCGATCGCCCAAGAGCTCGGCAACGGCGTCCTCGTGCATCGTTACGACGCCGGCCGGACCGATGATGGGCTACCCGGCGACGAGGGCGCCTTCCTGATGTGCTCATTCTGGCTCGCCGACGCGCTCGCCCACGTCGGCCGCATCGAGGAGGCGCAGCGATGGTTCGAAAAGCTGCTCGCCTTCGCCTCTCCGCTGGGTCTGTACTCGGAGGAGGCCGACACACGCACCGGCGCGCTGCTCGGCAACTTCCCACAGGCCTTCACACACCTCGCGCTGATCGGCGCCGCGGTGAACATCGAGCGGGCCCGGCGCGGCAGTCTGGGCGTCCACGGTCTCCGTCGGTCCAAGCGAGCGTCGGTGCCCTCGGCACGGCAGACGAAAGCGGCGGCAAGACCTCCTCGCGCCAGCTCTGCATAAATATGCAAGCTGCGGCTACACTGAGCGCCGTGTCCGCCTCCCGTCCCCTGCGTGCCGCCGTCGCCGGGTGCACCGGCTATATCGGCATGCAGTGCGTGGAGCTGCTCGCTGCTCACCCAGGGGTCGAACTGGTGTCCGTGCTGGGACGCAGCTGGACCGGCCGGCGCTTCTCCGAGGCCGTCCCGGGCAGCGCCGTCGACCTGGTGGTCGGCGAGGGACTCGATGTCGACGGTGTCGACGTTGTCTTCGCCGCCTTACCGCACACCGTCGCCGCGGGGCACGCCCAGCGCTGGCTCGACGCCGGAGCGGTGGTGGTCGATATGAGCGCGGACTTCCGGCTCACTGACGCAGCAGAGTACGAGCGCTGGTATGGCGTGTCCCACCCCGCACCCGAGCTCTGCTCGCAGGCCGCGTACGGCCTGGTCGAGATGGAGCGCGACTGCGTGCGTGGCGCGAACCTGATCGCCGCGCCGGGCTGCTATCCGACGGCCGCGCTGCTCGGCAGTCTGCCCGCGCTGCGCGCTGGCCTCGTTCAACCACGGGTGATCGTGGACGCCAAGAGCGGCGTCAGCGGCGCCGGGCGGTCACCCGTACCCACGCTGCATTTCGCGGAGGCGAACGAGTCGGTGCGCGCGTATGGGGTGGACGGACACCGGCACTCCGGCGAGATGCTGTCCCGGATGCGCCGAGCAACCGGTGGGGACGTGGCGCTGACCTTTGTTCCCCACCTGGTGCCGATGACTCGCGGCATCCTAGCCACGATCTACCTCGAACCTCGCGACGGCGTTCAGGCGACCGACCTTGCCACCGTCTATCGCGACTTCGCCGCCGCCGAGCCATTCGTGCGCTACGAGGAGTCGTCGCCGTCCACCAAGAGCGTCGCGGGGAGCAACGTCGCGGCGATCAACTGCACAGTGCAGGGCGACACGCTGGTGGTCACCGTGGCCATCGACAACCTCGTCAAGGGCGCTGCCGGCCAGGCGGTCCAGGCGATGAACGTGCGCTTCGCACGGCCCGAGGCGGAAGGGCTGCGGGTGAGCTCGACGTGGCCGTGAGCAGGCCGGCGACCAGCGTACGAACGGGCGT
>CATPBU010000317.1 GCA_955652455.1 Candidatus Dormiibacterota bacterium | reverse complement strand
GGTCTCGTTCTCGGCAGCGTGACGCAGCGTCGCGGTGCCGAGAACGAGACCTGACAATCCCAGTGCCCGTGCCGGCCGGAACGAGTTGTCGATGCGCGCACTGACGTACGTCGACATCGGACGCGTCGAGATGGCCGACGTGCCGCGCCCGGCCATCGAGGAGCCCGGCGATGTCCTGCTGCGGGTCACCACCACCGCGATCTGCGGCAGCGACCTCCACGTCCTCAACGGCCGCATCCCGGGAATGTCAGCGGGGGGCATCCTCGGCCACGAGTTCGTCGGGGTGGTGGAGGAGGCCGGCTCGGTGGTTCGGTCGGTCAACCCCGGGGACCGCGTGCTCGCCTCATTCACGATCCCGTGCGGCAGCTGCTGGTTCTGCGGCAAGAGGCTGTTCAGCCGCTGCCCGGACCAGCGCGTGTTCGGCTATGGAATGTTCCTCGGCGACCTGAATGGGGCACAGGCGGAATATGTCCGCGTGCCCAACGCCGACCTCTGCCTGCGGGTCATCGAGGACTCACTGAGTGATGAAACCGTCCTGTTTGCGGGCGACATTTTCACCACCGGGTACGACTGCGCGGTCGAAGCGCGCATCGAGGAGGGCGACGTCGTGGTGGTGCAGGGCTGTGGGCCGGTGGGACTGATGGCTGTGCAGGCAGCCCGGACCTTCAATCCGTCCGTCATCTATGCGGTCGACACGGTCGCGCAGCGTCTCGAGATGGCCCAGGGGTTCGGCGCGGTGGCCGTGGACGCCTCGGCAGTGCATGTCCCAAGTCACATCCAGGATCACACCGGTGGGCGCGGCGCGGACGTTCTCCTCGAGTGCGTCGGGGCGATCCCAGCTTTGACAGGCTCAATCGACATCGTGCGCGCCGGAGGCAGGATCAGCATCATTGGCGTCTACTCCGAGCCCGAGATGGAGTTCCCGCTCAACCTCACCTTCGTCAAGGGCATCGACCTCAAGTTCTGCGGCACCGCCAACATCGTCGGACGCTGGGACGAGGCGCTCGCCCTGATCGCAGCCGGTGCCGCCGATCCCGCGTCGATCATCTCCCACCGGCTGCCGCTCGCTGACGCGGTGCACGGCTACGAGCTGTTCGCCGCTCGCGAGGCGATGAAGGTGGTGCTGACTCCCTGACCGTCCTGTCAGCCCGCGCGACGGCCGACCCGACCCCCAAGTAGCCATCGGAATGTCGCCGGCGGCGGGTCGGGGACACCCCCGAAGGCCCGCCGCCGGCGCAGCTCCAGCTTCAGGCTCTCCTCGCCGCGGGCCATCGCCCAGCGATGGTTGGCCGCAAAGACTGGGCGCAGCAGCGGGGTCAGCCGTCTCAGCAGCGGCTTCTCGACGCTGACCCGCCAGTCGTAGGTGATCTCCACTTCAGGCCCCTCCTCGATGAACGTCCACAGCCCGGTGCCGACGAAATCACCGGAGGCGCTGATCGCGAACCCCTTTTCGGTGACGGGTTCCACGGTGGTGATCCTCCAGTGCAGCGTGTACGGCAACCAGCCCTTGGTCAGCAGATCGGCGGCGCGCCCGCTCCCGTCGGTCACCCCTTGACGAACCTCGGTGACGTCGAGGTAGACGGACGGCCACCACCTGGGCAGAGCCGCCGCATCGCCGAGGATGTCGGCGACCTCACGTGCCGAGCCGGGGACTCGCCAGATGGTGACGAAATGGTACTCACTGGCCATGCCCGGCCGGTCCGCCTATCGTCCGGAGAGGGCCAGCAGGCGCGCCAGCGTCGAGTCGTCGACCGGCTGCCTCTGCGCAGCAAACATCCCGGCCGATCTCCAGTTCTCGGCGCTGCTCAGCAGCTCCGCGTAGCAGAGCTCGACAAGCTCTTGATCGAGCTTTTCGTCACCGCCGGTTGCGCGGGCCAGGTCCCACGAATGGATGGTGCTGTCGATCGTCATCTGCTTCGCGTATTCGACCGCGGGAACATCGCCGAACGACAGATGCACCGTCCGGTCCAACGCGCCTGGGGCTAGGAGAGCCGTGATCGCGGCGCGTCCAGCCTCGCTCAAGCGCCGCAGCGGATCGTCTCCGAGGAGGTCGCCGTCAAGGCGGTCACCCACCTCCGCAATGGTCTTCCCGCTGAGCATCTCCGGCATCCACGCGTACTCGCCCGCAACGTGGTTCACCAGCGCCCGTATGTCCCAATCTGTGCACGGCGTCGGTGCCGACCACTGATCCGCGGCGACCTTCTCCGCTCTCTCCAGAAAGCCTTCGGTGGCACGGCGGAAAGCAGTCATCTCATCCACGGGTGGGATGATAGTCGGGGATAGCTGGGATCACAAAGCCTGGTCCCAGGGGATGGACTCGAACTATCGATACACGGTTTTACAGTCGGCTAGGTAGCCCCGGCATAGGTAGCACGACGAATAGGATCAGCATGAGCCAGAGGTGCCCGCCGCTGATAAGAGGCATTGCGGTGACTGTACGCCGCCCTCGGCGCTCCTACGGCACGAAGGTTGCGCCGCCTGTCCCTTCGACGAGGTACCCGATGAGCGCGAACAGAAGCATGACGGCGACTAGCGCAACCAGCACCAACCCGGGGGGCCAGCGGCTGGGAGGCCACGGCTGACGTGGCGCGTTCATCCTGTAAGCCTACGATCGCGATGGATCCCGGGGCTCTAGCATCTCTTCCGTGGAAGACAACACGACCCCGACCCAATCCGACCGCGTGAGGGTCGAGCCGGCGACCTATGGTGTCGGTCTCGCAGGACAGCCAACCGAACGGCCACTCGGCGACCTTCATCATCCCATGGGATCATGCGGTCGAGGTGTCGCGGACGGATACTGCAACTCGCGCGCAACCGCGGCGACGTGAGTTGACGGTGCGTAGACTCCTCGGCGTGGGCATGACTTGTCCGATCTGCGGCGGCAATCGGGTCATTCCGCTCACGCCTCCACCCGAGCCCGGCCAGCACCTGGACCCGGTGGTCGTGGAGCGCTGGCCGGTCATGCGAAAGTGTTTGGACTGCGGACGACGCCTGCCCGGTCTGGAAGTCCCCGACCGACGTAGCAGCCGCGGAGCGGGATAACGACCGAACATGGTGCATATTGCCGATTTCTACTCGGTGAACGAGCTGAAGAGGCCAGAGGCCAAAAGGCGGTACCACAACAATGATCGCTGCGGCATCGGTAGCAAAGTCCCCCGTGCCGAGCGCCTAGACCGCACGGGCGGCTGTCAGCTCTGCGAAGAGTGTCAGCGCCTGCACAATTAGCGATCTCCTTGGCTTGCTTGCGGGCCGACAGAAGGGCGGCGGTGACCTCTCATGCCGCTGACACCGTCATACGTCGAGGGCGTCGAGGGGCGCCCACACCTCAAGTGCCCCAGGTGCGGACAGCCCTACCTGTTGCGTGATTCCGCGGAGTGGTTCTCAAGCCCGGAGTGATCCTCTATCACGCGGTTCGGGATCAGGCGACAGCGGAGACGATCTTCGCTCAGGGGTTCAGGGACGCTAGGGGTTATGACTCAGCCGACAGATGGTGGAAGGGCGTCTGGCTTTTCGATCTGCCGCTACTCGATACCGGACGCGGACGAGTTGGGGCCGCGCTGCTCATACG
>CATPBU010000316.1 GCA_955652455.1 Candidatus Dormiibacterota bacterium | reverse complement strand
CTCATGGGACGGGGCTACGGCTGGTGGGTCGGCTGGATCTACGGGTGGGCGCTGATCATCACGGTGGCTTCCGTTGACACCGGCTTCGTCATCTACGCGGGGCCACTGATCAATCAGCTGTTCCACACCAACATCGTGCCCACCGACCCCACCGCCATCCTCATCTTCACGGTGTGTCTGCTGGCCGTCCAGACATTCTTCAACATCGTCGGCGTCAACCTGCTCGGGTTCATCTCGAAGATTGGCGTCTACGTCGAGATCCTCGGTACCTTTGGCATCGCCATCCTGCTGGCGGTCACCGGTTCCACCACGGGTTTGACTACCTCTTCAGCACCCAGGGCGCGGAGAGTATGGCCAGCAACGGGCTCGGCGCCGACTTCGGTGGAGCGTGGTGGCTCGGCGCCGCGTTCGTGGCCATCCTCGCGCACGTGTACATCTTCTATGGCTTCGAGTCGGCAGGCGATGTCGCGGAGGAAGTGGTGCAGTCGTCGCGTCGCGTGCCGCGGGCGATCATCTCCTCGCTGGCGGTTGCCGGCGTGAGCAGCTTCATCCTCGTTGCCGCGCTGATCCTAGCGGTGCCCTCCGGCAATGACGGGATCGCCAACACGGTCAAAGGCGGCGTGCCGTTCCTGATCAGCAATGCCGTGTCCGCGCAGGCGGTCCAGGACATCGTCCTCGCCCTGGTGTCGTTCGCATTCTTCAGCTGCGGACTGGCAATCCAAGCGGCCGCTGCTCGGCTGATCTTCTCCTACGCGCGCGACCGAGCTCTGCCAGCAAGCGGCGTGCTCGCCCGCGTGTCGCCGCGCTTCCGCACGCCGGTGAGTGCTCTCCTGGTCGCAGCAGTGCTACCCGCGGCGTTCGCGGTGCTGGCGCGGTTCACGCCGACGAGCAATATCAGCATCGGCTTCATCACCATCCCGGCCAATGTCAACGCCCTCTTGCTGCTGGTGTCATTCGCCGTCTCGGGGATTTATCTCTCGTTCCTGCTCGTGGTGCTCGCCTCGCTGATCGCGCGCGTTCGCGGCTGGGAACCGCAGGGCGTGTTTCGCCTGGGTTTGTGGGCGTACCCCGTGACGATCGCCGGGGTGGTCTGGCTCGGTGTGATGCTGTTCAACATACTCCTGCCCTCCGGGATCACCAGCCCGAGGGCAGCGTTCTTCAACTACGACTGGATGACCCTTCTGGTCATGGTGGTGATCATCCTTCTCGGCGCCCTCTACTTCATGCTGTCGCGACCTGCGCGGCGCATCCCCGTTGTGGTCGTGCCCGGCCGCCCCGACGCGGCGCAGGTGCGGACAGTTACATAGTTGGCCGAGGGGGGGAGGTCAGCGTGCGGGTCGAGATTGCAGCGCCGGCCGAGGCGATCTACGACCTCGTCGCTGACATGACTCGCATGGGTGAGTGGAGCTCGGAGTGTGAGAGGGTCGAGTGGACAGGAGGTGCCACCGCCCCCGCGGTGGGGGTGGGGCTCGTGGGCCACAACCGCAACGGCGCCACTCTGGACCGGCTGCGTTCCGCTGCGGGAGAGCAAGCACGCGCGCGGCCGGCCCCAACTGCGTGAGCGGGGACGACGTCCGGGACGCTTTGTCGGGCACGCCTCCACTGCTCCCGTTCTCCACCTTTGACGAGGCGTATGAGGCCACGCCGCCGTGGGAGATCGGCAGACCGCAGCCGGCGCTCATGGAGCTCTTCGACGCAGGTGAGGTGACCGGCAGCGTGCTCGATGTCGGCTGTGGAACCGGCGAGCTCGCCATGCTGGCGGCGTCGCGCGGTCTGCCGTCGGTCGGCGTCGATTCGTCGCCACGAGCGATCGCCATCGCTCGTCAGCGAGCCGCGGCCCGCGCCATCGCCGGCGCCAGCTTCGAGGTCGGCGACGCACTGGACCTCTCCTTCCTCGACGATATGTTCGATACGGTCCTGGACAGCGGTGTTCTCCATGTGTTCGGCGACGAGGACCGGGCTCGGTACGTCGAATCGATCCGCTGCGTCCTCAACCCAGGCGGCCGGTATCACCTGCTTGTCTTCAGTGACGCGCAACCCGGAGCGTGGGGACCGCGTCGCGTCCGCCGTGAGGAGTTCGACGAAATCTTCGCTGTCGGTTGGCAGCTCCTGCGCGTCGAGGCCACTCAGTTCGAGCTGACCCAGGGTGCCGCGCGCGCCTGGCGAGCAACCGCGGTGCGGGCCGCCTAGGCTGTGAGCCGCAGGTCCGCGCTCAGAGCGCGGCCGCCGGTTCCAGCGCAATTCCCGCGACTACCTCTGGGGCGGCCGGGGCCGGCGACTCGGCAGGAACCTTCTTTCCCGGGTTGAGGATTCCTATCGGGTCGAAGGTGTGCTTGATGCGCCGCATCAATGCCACCTGGGCGCTCCCCAGCTGCTTCTCGACGAAGGCCAGCTTGGCGGTGCCGACCCCGTGCTCCCCGCTCAGAGAACCGCCCATCGACAGCACCGCGTCGAACAGCTCCTCGGCGGCCGCGGCTGCGCGCAACCGCTCGCCGGGGACACGCGGATCGATCAGGAAGGTGGTGTGGATGTTGCCGTCGCCGAGGTGCCCGAAGTTCACCACCCCGAGCTGGTTGGCAACACCGATGTCCCGGCTGCGCGCGACCAGCTCGGCGACGCGATCGCGCGGTACCACGACGTCCTCGTTCACCTTGCCGACCTGGACCTTCGCGACGGCTGCGCTCACCGACTTGCGCAGCTTCCAAAGCCGGGCGGCCTCGTCGGCGCTGGTGGCGTGCTCGAGAGTCAGCGAACCCGCATGGGACATCACGGCACGCACCTTTTCAGCCTGCCCGTTGACCTCGTTGGCCGTGCCCTCCACCTCGACGATGACGAGCGCGCCTGCTCCCGGTGCCACATCCCCCGCGCCGGTGGCAGCGATGGCGTCGAGCGCGGCGCGGTCGAGGAACTCGAGCGCGGCAGGCACGATTCCCGCGTCGCTGATCGCGGCGACCGCCGCGGCCGCTGACTCCATCCCGTCGAAGGTTCCAGCCAAGGTGGAGCGCGCCGCCGGTGCGCCAATCAGGCGCAGCAACGCCTCGGTGACCACCGCAAGGGTGCCCTCGGAACCGCAGATGAGCGGCAACAACTGGGGGGCGTCCGCACCCTCACCGAGGCGCATCACCCGGCCGTCGGCGAGCACGACGGTGAGGGCGGCGACGTAGTCGGCGGTGGTGCCGTAACGCAGGGCGTGCGGTCCCGCCGCGTTGCAGGCGACGTTGCCGCCTATCGTCGATGTGCTCGACGAGCCTGGGTCGGGCGGGTAGTACAGGCCGGCCACGGCGGCCGCATCATGGATCTCGTGGGTGATCACCCCGGCGTCGGCGGCGATCCGCTGCGCCTCGTTGTCGACAGGGCTGACTCGCGTCATCAGGGATAGGTTGAGGATCACTCCGCGATCACCGGTTGCTCCGCCCGCATACCCGGTGCCGGCTCCCCGCGGGATCACCGGTACGCCGTGTGCTGCGCAGGCGCTGACAACGCCCGCCACCTCCGCGGTGGAGCCCGGAAAGACGATCGCGTCGGCGATCCGCCGCAGGCCCGAGGCGCCGTAGGCATCGTAGGCATAGGCCGCGAGGTCCGCCGGCCGGGTATAGACGTGATTGCGGCCCACCTGGTGTTCGAGGTCGCGGAGCACGTCGCGGGCGAGCATGACGGGCAATTCTAGAGGCGTAGCGACCGAATCCCCGCCGGCCGGATAGGCAGGCTGGCACGGTGGCGGCCTCTGCCATACTCGAACAGGAATGAGTGACGCCTCGCCCACGGCTGTCCTCGAGCAGGCGCTCGCCACAGTCGTCGATCCCGAACTGCGCCGCCCCATGGTCGAACTGGGGATGCTCCAGGACCTCAGGATCGATGGTGCCACGGCGCACGTCCGGGTGGTGCTGACCACCCCGGCCTGTCCTCTCAAGGACCGCATCCGCGCCGAGATCGAGGCGGCGGTCATCGGCCGCGTGCCCGGTATCGCTGCAGTCGACATCACTTGGGATGCCAACGTCACCTCGACCCGCGGCCTGCCCGCTGAAGGACCAGATTCGCGGATCGCTGGAGGCCGCGGTGATCGGCACAGTCCCCGGCATCGCGACGATCGAGATCACCTGGGACGCCAACGTCACGTCGACGCG
Organism: Candidatus Dormiibacterota bacterium; assembly: GCA_955652455.1. Next base: position 47 of record CATPBU010000316.1, on the reverse strand, counting down.
CGGTCTGCCGGGGCGCCAGGAGATTCCCGGCGTGCGCAACGTGCTGG
>CATPBU010000315.1 GCA_955652455.1 Candidatus Dormiibacterota bacterium | reverse complement strand
GGTCTGGCGCCAGCCCTTCCCCGGCCCCGGGCTGGCGATCCGCATCATCGGCGAGGTCACCGCGGAGCGGCTCGACACCCTGCGCGCCGCCGACTGGGTGGTCATCGACGAGATCAAACGCAGCGGCCTCTATCGCAAGGTCTGGCAGAGCTTCGCCATCCTCACGCCGATCTCCTCTGTCGGGGTCATGGGCGACAACCGCACCTACGCGAACGTCCTCGCCATCCGCATCGTCGAGTCTGACGACGGCATGACCGCCGACTGGGCCAAGATCCCCTACGACGTGCTCGCCACCATCAGCCGGCGCATCGTCAACGAGGTAGCCGGGGTCAACCGCGTGGTGTACGACATCTCGAGCAAGCCGCCCTCCACCATCGAGTGGGAATAGGCCCGATCCCGCGACGCATCCTGGTCGCCGGTTCCGGGGCTCGCGAGCACGCGCTGGCGTGGGCCTGCGCGCGGCGCCACGGCGACCTGCAGGTCACCTGCGCGCCCGGCAACGGTGGCACCGCGAGCTTCGCCACCAACGTCCCCATCGCCGCCGACGACCCGCAGGCCATCGTCCACCTCGCCCGTGAGATGCATGCCGGGCTGGTCATCGTCGGCCCCGACGCGGCGCTCGCCGCCGGCGTCGCGGACGCCTGCCGGGACGCGCGCATCGCGGTCTTCGGTCCAAGCGCCGCCGCCGCGCGCATCGAGAGCAGCAAGGCCTTCGCCAAGCAGGTGATGGACGACGCCGGCATCCCCACCGCGCGCTGGCGCGCGGGCAGCGCCGACGATCGTGCCGCGCTACACGGGTTCATCGCCGACCTCAACGGCCGCTGTGTGGTCAAGGCCGACGGCCTCGCGCTCGGCAAGGGTGTCATCGTCTGCGATGACACAGCGCAGGCACGCGCCGCCGTTGCCGCCTGCCTCGACGAGCATCGCTTCGGCAGCGCTGGCAACCGCGTGGTCATCGAGGAACGGCTTAGCGGCCCGGAGGTGAGCGTGCAGGCTCTCGTCGACGGCGGCAACATCCGCCTGCTCCCTCCGGCGCGTGACTACAAGCGCATCGGCGACGGCGACACCGGGCCCAACACCGGTGGCATGGGAGCGGTGACGCCGCCACCGGCGCTCAGCGATGACGTCGTTGGCGGTGTCGGCCGCGACGTGCTCCGGCCCTGCATCGACGCGCTCGCCGCTGGGGGAACACCGTTCTCCGGCTGCCTGTACGCCGGCCTCATGCTCACCGCCGATGGGCCGCGGGTGCTCGAGTTCAATGCTCGCTTCGGCGACCCCGAGACCCAGGTCGTCCTGCCCGTCCTGGACGAGGACGTGCTCGAGCTCCTCACCGCCTGCGCCGTCGGTGGCCTCGTCCCCGGCATGGTGCACCGCGGCAGCGACGGCTGCGCGGTCGGCATCGTGCTCGCCGCCACCGGCTACCCGGGCACGCCGCGGCGCGGCGACGTCATCTCCGGGCTGAACACGCTCAACCCCGACGTCCTCGCGTTCCACGCCGGCACGCAGCGCAGCGGCGACCGGCTGGTCACCGACGGCGGGCGAGTCATCACACTTGTCGCCCGCGGCAATTCGGTGGATGCGGCGAGGCAGCGGGCCTACCGGGCGGTCACGTCGATCCACTTCGACGGCATGCAGTATCGCAGCGACATCGGGCTGGACACGAGTGCCAGCGCATGACATGTAGGGCAGGAGATAGATGAGCGGCACAGTGGTGGTGGGCATCGTGGTCGGCAGCGAGTCCGACCTCGACGTGATGAACAAATGCGGCCAGGTCCTCGACGGCTACGGCATCGGCTGGGAGATCGGCGTGATGTCGGCGCACCGCTCCGGCGACGTGGTGCGCAGCTACGCGCAGCAGGCGGTCACACGCGGCCTGCGCGTGCTCGTCGCCGGCGCCGGCGCCGCCGCCCACCTGCCCGGCGTTCTGGCGTCACTCACCACCCTGCCGGTCATCGGCGTGCCGCTCGCGGCCACCCCGTTGAGCGGCTTCGACTCCCTGCTCAGCATCGTGCAGATGCCGCCGGGTATCCCCGTGGCGACGGTCGCCGTCGGCGACATGGGCGCACGCAACGCCGGCCACCTCGCCGCCCAGATCATCGCGCTCTTCGACGACGACGTCGCCAAGGCGGTCGCCGAACACCGCGCCAGAATGCGTGACAGCGCGCGGCCGCCTGACGGGTTCACCCCGTGAGGGAGCGCACCCGGATCTCGTCGGGATCGCCATTCGAGCCGCGCATCGGCTTCAGCCGCGCCGTCGCCGTCGAGGGCCGCGTGCTCGTCTCCGGCACCGCACCGGTGTGGCCCGACGGCAGTTGCGACCCGGACGCCGGCGTCCAGGCCAGGCGCTGCCTGCAGATCATCGAGGACGCGCTCACCGACGCCGGCTCGTCGATGGGCCAGGTGGTGCGCACGCGCATGTACCTGATCGACGCCGCCGACGTCGACGCCGTCGGTCGCGCCCACGGCGAGGTCTTCGGCGACACCCGCCCGGCGGCCACCATGGTCGTCGTCAAAGCGCTGCTCGACGAGCGCTGGAAGGTGGAGATCGAAGCCGAAGCCGCGCCCTGACCGCGGAACCACTCCGTTTGTACGCTGGCGTACCAAACCGTCTGACAGCCATCTGTACACTCCGCCGAATGCCAAACTGGGACGTCCTCTGCCCGCACTGCGGCGGCCATCGCATAGTTCCACTGACCTTCGAGCATCTGCCGCGTCGCGACGAGCCCGCCGGCCCGTTCCGCGCGAGGCAGCCGGGCGATCAACCCCACAAGTGTTTGCACTGCCGCAAACGCTTTCGTTCGCCGCGTGTGATCCACTCGGTGAGGGCGGCCAATACCCATTGATCGCCCGGCGCTACACTTCATTCCCGCGATTCCGCGGCGGAGTACACCGTGCGGTCCGCAGCCCTACTCGACGGCAGCACCAATCGCCTGCTCGACGCGCTTCCCGCCGCAGCACGCGACCGCTGGTTCGCGCCGCTCGCCCCGTCATACATCGAGCTCAAGACGGTGCTCTTCGACGCCGGACAGGTCGTCGAGTCCGTGTACTTCCCGCTCAATGCCGTCATCGCGCTGGTCACGCCGCTCGGCGGCGGGGCCATCGTCGAGGTGGCGACCATCGGCAACGAAGGGATCGTCGGGGTGCCACTGGTGCAGGGCGGCTCCCTCGCTGTCCGGGCGATCGCCCAGGTCGCCGGCTGGGTGCTGCCCATGGACTCGAAGGCGCTCCTCCACGCCGTCAACGCCGAGCCGGTGGTGCGCGACATCCTCGGCGATTACCTGCAGGCCCTCTTCAGCCAGATCGCCCAAGCCGCTGCCTGCAACCGGCTGCACTCCAACGAAGAGCGCCTCAGCCGCTGGCTGCTGATGAGCCATGACCGCACCGGTGTCGACAGCTTCACCATCACCCACGAGTTC
>CATPBU010000314.1 GCA_955652455.1 Candidatus Dormiibacterota bacterium | reverse complement strand
GTCTGTGCGCAGCGGCTGGCAGATGGCCTGGATGGCGGCGAGTCCGTCGTCGACGAGGAGGCGGCTGCACTGCCTGAAGAACCTGTCCCAGTATCGCCAGCCGATGGCCTCGATCATCTCCACCGACACCAGCTTGGTGAAACGGCCGCGCAGGTCGCGGTAGTCGTCGAGGAGCACGGTCACCCTGCCGGCGACGCAGGCTCGCTGCACGCGCTCGGTGGCCAGGGCGTGCTGTTCCTCGCTGATGGTGGTGGTGGTGACCTGGCAGCCGTACGCCTGCGCCGCATGAACGGCGAACGCCCCCCAGCCGGTACCGATCTCGACGAGGTGGTCGGACGGTCGCAGGTCGAGCTTGCGGCAGAGGCGGTCGATCTTGGCCATGGACGCGTCGTACAGGGTGGCGTCGGGCCGTTCGAAGATCCCGTTCGAATACGACATGGTGTCGTCGAGCATCAGTGAGAACAGGTCGTTGCCGAGGTCGTAGTGCTGGGCGATGTGGTCGCGGCTGCGGCTCCGGGTATTGCGGCGCAGCCATTCGCGGCCGGCGCGCAGTGGGCGCAGCAGTGGCGCCGCCGCCGCCTGCATACGATCGATGGTGTCGAAGTTGCGCGCGGCCACGCGGGCCAGCGACACCAGGTCAGGGCAGTCCCAGTCGCCGTTGATGTAGCTGGACGCTCCGCTCAGGCTGCCCGAGGCGACGGCTCGGTAGGAGCTCTGGCGATGCACATTCACGATGGCGCGCACCGGGAAATCCGCGAGCGAGCCGAAACGGTGCCGACCGCCGCCGTCCTCGACGATCTCGAGCTCCCCGTGGCGGATGTGGGCGAACGCGCGCAGGGCGACCGCACGCACCGCCGCATCGACGCGCGGGAGCTCGCGCAACGGCGAGTGGAGCCGGGCGGTGGGTGGACTCGCGGTCATGCTGCTGCGGTGCGCTCCTCGTCAACGACCTGGCGACGCCGATCGTACGGCGCGCGGCCCGGTTCGCGGCGACGGGCTACGATCGCGGGCGTGTCGCAAGCATGGCGCCGTCAACGGGTGCGGCTGCCCTGGGGCAGTCTCACCGTCTACGTTGCCGGCGACGGACCGCCGCTGCTGCTGCTTCACGGGCTCGGCGGCAGTGGCCGCTACTGGGCCGGGCTGGCTGCCCAGCTGGCCGCGACCAGGACGCTGATCGCCCCCGACCTGGCCGGTTTCGGCCGCTCCGACAAGCCACCCTCGGACTACTCGCGCGCCTTTCACCTCGACAACCTCGATGCGCTGCTGGCCGCGCTGCACGTGGACGGACGACTGGCGATCGCCGGCCATTCCATGGGCGGCGTCCTCGCCGCGCTGTTCGCGGCGCAGCACCCTGAGCGGATCGAGGCGCTCGCCCTTGCAGCAGCACCATTCCCGCGCGTGCAGGAGCATCCATCGCGCACGCCGCGAGGTCTCGCGGGACGAGCCTTCTTCAGCTTTGTGCAGCGCACCCTGCCGCTGATCTCGCCGCTGGTGCGGTCGCAGACCTACCCACGCTCAGTCGTCGCCGACTACCTGCGGCACACCCGCGACAGTTACCGGCTGACCTCGCACTCGCTGATCTGGGACGTCGACGTCATCGACGAACTTGATGGACTGCGCAGTTGCGATGGCCTCCCAGAGTTGCTGCTCTACTCGGAGGACGACCGCACCATCGCCTCCGACAGCGTGCGGCGTTGGGAGCAACTGCTTCCCGATGCGGAGGTGCGGCTGGTCGCAGGGGGGCACCAACTGCTGCTCCGGGGCGGATTCACCGATCTCGCCAGATGGCTGGAGCGACCGGCGGCCAGCCGCGTTGCGTGATCGTTACCACTGACAGGGTGTTGCACAAGCAGTTATCTGCGCTATAGTCAGTCGCACGCGGGAGCCTTCGGGAACCGCTGCGCGCCCAGTGTGGTCGCCACGCCGTCAGAGCAGCGAAACGTCGCTGTGCGCTGATGCCCGAATCCATCCCGGACCGGATGTATGACGCCGAGGGATTGCACCCCCACCGGCGTCCGAGGTTTGCACCGTCCGACTGATAGCCCCGGACCTCGCTCTCGACCGTCTCCACCTCATCGTGCCCGACGGCAGCGACGCCATGGTGGTTCTCCGGACGCTCGCGCACGGGGATTCCAACGGCGCCGATCCGCGCGACCTGTTCGCCCAGCGGATCAGCGAAGTCGGTCACCTCACGGTGTCGTTCGGCGACGAGGAGCCACCCCAACTGCTGCTGTCGCTCCCCGACCTGGCCCTGACGTGCGTGCCCCAAGAGGCGCCTGACCACGACCCCGACCACCTCGCGCTGCGCGTGGTGTCGATGCGGCCCGCCACCGATCATCCCGAAGGCAGCAAGGTGCTGACCGTCACCACCCGGCAGCCGATTGTCACCGCTGCCAACGGGGTGGGCAGCGACACGCGCCGCCTCCTCGACTGGCGCAGCGCCAGCGCGGCGGCGGCGAAATCCGCCGAGCTGTACGCGGCGCTGAAGCTCGTCGACAGCCTCGAGAAGGCCGAACGTCAGCGCGCCGCAACCCAGCGCACCCACTTCATCGCCGCCAAGGAGTACTGGCGCTGCAAGCGCTGCCGGGCGCTGTGGCGTCCCGCCGACCACGAGCACTGTCCGTCGTGCGGGCACGAGTTCACCGAGGCCGACCGCCGTCAGCCCGAGGTCGGCAAGGTGGAGTTCACCATCCCTGAGGGCGAGACGATCAACCTCACCCCGGACGCGGCGGTCCTGGTCGAGCCCGAGGATGAGCCCAACTTCGTCGGCCGGGTCTCGCGCATCGACCACCACCGCCACACCGTCGAGGTCACCGCGCGCACCTTCGAGCACGCCGGCACCGAGGGCACGATCACGCCGTCCTTCAACAAGGCGCTGTACCAGGCCAAGCGGTCAGTTC
>CATPBU010000313.1 GCA_955652455.1 Candidatus Dormiibacterota bacterium | reverse complement strand
CATGTGACGCTTGCGCGGCAACCTCTAACCTCTGCCTGGTGAGAACCTATCGCCGCCTCGGTGAGGTGCCGCGCAAGCGTCACATGCGCTTCGAGGTCGACGGCAAGCCGGTCTACGAGGAGCTGTTCGGACGCGAGGGCTTCGGCGGACCGTCCTCGCTCCTCTACCACCGCAACATGCCGGAGGCCGCTCACGACATCAGCGCCGGCCCGGCGGAGATGATCACCCCGGAGCGCGAACAGGTGCACGAACATGCCCACCTCGAGGGCTTTCACCTGCAGCCGGACGGCGACGTGGTCACCGGGCGCAAGTGGCTGTTGGTCAACGACGACATCCACATCGGCTTGGTCGTGCCCGTCCGCCAGCAGGAGGTGCTCTGCGTCAACGGGAGCGCCGATGAGATCCTGTTCGTGCACCGCGGGGCCGGCGTGCTCCATACCCAATTCGGCACGCTGCCATTTGCCGCCCACGACTACGTGGTCATACCCCGAGGCACCCTCTATCGCGTCGAGCTCGACTCCCTCGACGACGTGCGCATCCTTGCCCTCGAGGTCAGCGGGATGGTCGACTCGCCGGACCGATACCGCGCGCGCAACGGACAGCTCACCGAGATCGCACCCTACTCGGAGCGCGATTTCCGGGGACCGGACTCGCTTGAGCCAGACGAGGAGGGCACCGCCGAGGTGTGGCTCAAGCGCGCCGGCAGGGTGAGCAGGTACCGGCTCGACCATCACCCCTTCGACCTCGTCGGGTGGGACGGCACCGTCTACCCGGTGGCGTTCAACATTCACGACTTCGAACCACGCGCAGGCCGATTCCACGTGCCACCACCCATCCACCAGACCTTCCAGGCACACAACCTGGTGATCTGCTCCTTCGTGCCGCGCAAGCTCGACTGGGACCCCGAGGCTGTGATGCTGCCCTATCACCACAGCAACCTCGACTCCGACGAGGTCCTGTACTACGTTGACGGTGACTACGCGGCGCGCCGCGGCGTCAAGCAGAGCTCCTTCACCCACCACGTCGGCGGTGTGCCCCATGGGCCCCAGCCTGGCGCGCTCGAGGCCTCGTACGAACGTCCCCGTGAGACAGACGAGCTGGCCGTGATGATCGACACATTCCGGCCGCTGCACCGCACCGAGGTAGCCCGTCAGATCGTCGACCGCGAGTATCCATTCTCGTGGCACACCGGCGGGATGCGCGGCACCGAGTCGATCGCCTGAACAGCGAACACAGCGACGACTCGCCGCTGTCCCGATGGACCACCGAGCAGGTCGAGGCGGGCGGCTGGATCCGGCGGATGTTCGCCGAGGGACAGCGACTGCGCACAGCGCACGGCGACGACGCGGTCATCGACCTGTCGCTGGGCCAGCCACTGGACGCTCCAGCGGTGGTGCACGAGGCGTTGGCGCGTGCTGCGGCCGAGTCCTTCCCCGGCCGCCACGCCTACATGCCCAACCTCGGCTATCCCGAGCTTCGTGATCGGGCCGCGGAGGACGTCGACGCTGACGGGATCACCGCCTCCTGCGTGGCAATCACCGGCGGCGCCGCCGGCGCCATGTGCCTGGCGCTACGCGCGTTCGTCGACAGGGGCGAGGAGGTGGTGGGCGTCGCCCCGTACTTCCCGGAATTTCGCCCCTACTGCGAGACCGGCGGCCTGACGTTCGTGCCTGTGCGGGCCGATGACGCCACCCAGCGCGTTGATGTCGATGGGCTGGTGCGTGCCCTCTCGGACCGCACCGCGGCGCTGATCATCAACACGCCAAGCAACCCCAGCGGGCACGTCATCGAGCACGAGGAGATGACCCAGATCGTCGACGTCATCGAGCATCACAACCGGCGCACCGGCCGCCGCATTCTGCTCGTCGTCGACGAGGCATACCGCAACCTGGTGTTCGCGCCCGCACGGCGTGTCGAGGCGTTCACCTATTACGAGCACACGGTGCTGGCCCGCTCGTTCTCCAAGGACATGGGGCTGGCCGGCGAGCGCATCGGTTACCTCGCGCTGCATCCGTCGCTGGCCGGCGATGAGACCGACCGCGGCCTGGAGACCTGCATGCGCGCGCTCGGCATGGTCAGCGCACCGGCCACCCCGCAGCGCGCGCTGCTGCACCTCGAGTCATGGAACATCGACGTCCAACGGTACCGCGTGCTGAGCGACCACTCGCGCGAGGCGGCCTTGCAGGCCGGCCTCGACGTCGCCGAGCCGCAGGGCGGGATCTTCCTGTGGATCCGCAGCCCGTGGCCGGATACGCTCGCCTACGTGAGCGCGCTGGCTGCGCGCAACGTGCTGGTCACGCCTGGCATCGCATTCGAGGTCCCGGAACGATTCCGCCTGTGCTTCACGAGCACTCCGGATCGACTCACGCGCGCACTCGCCGTCGCCGGCGAGGTCGCCGCACTGGGCCCGTCGTGAGCTTGTGGCGGGAAGGGGGGGATTCGAACCCCCGGAGGGACTTAACATCCCTCACCCGCTTAGCAGGCGGGCGCTTTCAGCCTCTCAGCCACCTCCCCGCGGAGACCGCCAGTATATGTAGTG
>CATPBU010000312.1 GCA_955652455.1 Candidatus Dormiibacterota bacterium | reverse complement strand
CCGCTCTACCGTGTTGCTGGCACCATCGACCAAGACCATCCCGCCGCTCCCATGGCGATGGCACCTGCCCGGGCGCCTGTCGCATTGCACTGAGTCTGCGCGCTATTGTGCACTTCTCAGGGGCCGATGCGATATGTGACTGCGCTGTTGTATGCAGTTGTGACCGTGTTGGTCGGCGAGATTGGCTCTGCAGAGCCCGTTAGGCGCCGCGGGCCCCGCTGCTACCATCCCTCCCGGGGCCATAGCTCAGCTGGGAGAGCACTTGCATGGCATGCAAGGGGTCGGGGGTTCGAGTCCCCCTGGCTCCACCATGCGCCCCGCTCCAACCCGCATTAGCCGGCGAGTGCACCGTGGTCCTGTGCAGGATGGGACTGTCCCTTCACACCACCCGTCGGTGACGCGGTTCGCGCAGCGAATGAGCCTGGTGGCGAGCCAACCCGCGACCGTGCACAGAACCAGGGCGACGGGATCGCTCCAGGTCAGGGCATAGGGAAGCTGGTGGGCGACGCCGCGAAGATCCCGTCAAACGGTGAAGCCAGCGTGGAGCCCACGACAAAGACCCCTCCTATCACCACTACTGATACCCTCGAATGTACCTGCGCGTGGCGCGTTCGCTGCATATGGCGCAAACCCAGAGGCTCCTCCAGCGAATCGACCCACCGTTCAGATCGTGCGTCACTCGTTGCAGGAACCGAACCGGGGCGTCGGCTGACCGCCAGAGAATGCGCGGGGGCTCTGCTAGCAGAGCAGCCGGGCCACCGCGGCCGTTCCGTTCTCCTCATGAAGACAGCTCAAAGACCTCGACTCGGCCGTCGCCCGGCACTCGACGGCCTGCGCGCGATTGCCGTTCTCGCCGTGCTGTGCAACCACGCATGGGGTGAGCAGCCGCCGTTCGCAGGAGGCCAGATCGGGGTCGACATCTTCTTCGTCCTCTCCGGCTTCCTCATCACCACCCTGATCGCCGAGGAGTATCGAGGCACGCGGCGCGTCCGGTTGCGCAACTTCTACGGCCGGCGCGCGCTGCGCATCCTTCCCGTTCTGGTCGTTGTGGTCTGCGTCGCCGAGCTGCTCGCCACCGTGGTCGGTTCGGCTGCCAACCGCGCCGAGACGGTCCGCGCGGCGCCGCAGGCGCTGTTCTTCTTCCAGAACTGGGACCTGGCGCTCCACCAGGCGGCGCTGCTCGGCGGCTACCTGGGACACACATGGTCGCTGTCGATCGAGGAGCAGTTCTACCTGCTTTGGCCAATCGCCTTGATCACCCTGCTTCGCTTCTCTGACACGCAGACAGCACTCAGGATGTGCATCGCCCTCGCAGTCGCCGGCCAGTTGCTCAGCCTCTTCCTGTTCACGCGGGGCAACGCGTCGTACTTCGTGTACTTCGGCACCCCCACCCACGGCAGCGTGCTGCTCGTCGGGTGCGCGCTCGCACTTCTGTGGATGGAACGACGACCATCACCGTCGCCGCCAAGCGTCATCGCCGCCGGCGCCTTCACGACGTTGGCCCTGATGGCGGCGCCACCGGGTCCGCTCCCTGAGCTGGCGGCCGCCCTGTGCGCCGGTGTACTGATCCTCCATGCCGTCGCGGACAAGCCGACAGCGTTGCTCAGCAACGACGTGATGCGCTGGATCGGCCGCCGCTCGTATGGCATGTACCTGTGGGGCCTGGCCATCGACGCGGCGGTCGCCGACCTGGGCATCGCGCCGGGCCCGCTCCGTCTTGCCATCGACCTACCGTTGACGATCGTGGTGGCGCACCTCTCGTTGGTGGTGATCGAACGACCGTTCCTGACGCTGAAAGATCGCTTCCCCGCCGGGCAGGGCGGCAGGACGGGAAAGGCGGCTGGGGGCGCCACGCTCAGTCCGGCCGGCGTGTTGGCCCCGGTCGCAGACGCCCTGGACGGCTGACCGAGCACGACGGCACGCGCGCTGCAGGTGGCCGCCGGGCCGTGTGCCAAGATGCCCTGCCATGACGACGACAGGCCTGCACAGCCGCGAGATTCACCTCGCCAGCCGACCCGACGGCGCGGTCACACCCGACAACTTCACCCTCGTCGAGACGGATGTTCGCCCGCCCGGCGAGGACGAGGTCGTGGTCCGCAACTCCTATATCTCTGTCGACCCGTACATGCGCGGCCGTATGAACGACGTCAAGTCGTACATCCCCCCGTACCCGCTCGGCCACGTTCTCGACGGTGGTGCCCTCGGCGAGGTCATCGAGTCGCGCAGTCCCGACCTTGCGGTCGGAGACATCGTCACCCACAACTTCGGCTGGCGCGAATATGCCACCGGTAAGGCCGCTGACTTCCGCCCTGTTGACACCACCTCCATCCCGGCTACGGCGTACCTCAGTGCCCTGAGCATGATCGGCCTCACAGCTTGGGTCGGCTTGGTCGACATCGCACAGATGAAGGAGGGTGAGGTCGTCTTCATCTCCGGCGCCGCGGGAGCGGTGGGCAGCATGGCCGGCCAGATCGCCAAGCTGCGCGGTGCGTCGCGGGTGATCGGCAGCGCCGGCTCCGACCAGAAGGTGCGCTGGCTCACCGGCGAGCTCGGCTTCGACGCTGCGTTCAACTACAAGAACGAACCGGTGCGTAAGCAACTGCGCGAGGCTGCACCGGAGGGCATCGATGTCTACTTCGACAACGTCGGTGGCGAGCACCTCGAGGCGGCCATCGGCGCGTTGCGCGTGCACGGTCGCATCGCGCTCTGCGGAATGATCTCGCAGTACAACGCAGCGGAGCCACCGTCTGCTCCGCGCAACCTGCCCTTGTGCGTCGGCAAGCGGTTGACCCTGCGTGGATTCATCATCTTTGACCACCAGCACCGGATGCGCGACTTCATCAGCGAGGTGCGGCCGTGGATTGCCGACGGAAGTATCAAGACGCGCGATACGGTTGTCGAGGGCATCGAGAATGCCCCGCAAGCGTTTCTCGGGCTCTTGCGCGGCGACAACACCGGCAAGATGCTGGTTCGGACCAGCCGTTAGACGGCGCGGCGACAGACGTCACCAGCGCATGAAACCGATGCTGCCCAAGACGCTTCCGGAGTTCGCCATCGCGGCGGGCACGACCCTGGATCCCGGTGCCTTCGACTACATCAGTGGCGGCGCCACCGACGAGGTGACGCTGGCCGAGAACATCGCGGCGTGGCGACGCCTGACCATCGTGCCCCGCGTGCTCACCGGCGCCTCCGAGCCCGACACCGGCGTCAGGGTGCTCGGCAAGGTGCAGCCGCACCCTCTCATCGCCGCGCCGATGGCATACCAGGGCATTGCCACTCCCGAGGGTGAGATCGGCATGGCCCGCGCGGCGGCGGCCACGGCGACGATCATGTGCCTCTCGACCCTGTCCAACGTCTCCGCCCCCGACGTCGTCGCGGCGGTCCCGGACGGACGGAATTGGTACCAGGTCTACGTCTTCACCGACCGGGCGATCACCGACAACCTGATCGACCAGGCTCTGGCCGCCGGCTACGAGGCGCTGGTGGTGACCGTCGACTTCCCGGTCTCCGGCATCCGCGAGCGCGACCTGCGCTCCGGTTTCAATGTCACGTCCGCCGTCCCGTCGTTGGCCGACACCGGCATTGAAAGCGGCTTCGAGCCGCACCAGGCTCAGCATGCCACCCACGCGCAGCTGAGCTGGAAGGACATCGACGTCATCGCCGGCCGCTACCCGGTCCCCGTGCTGGTGAAGGGGATCCTCACGGCGGACGACGCCCTGTTGGCCTTCGCGCACGGAGCTGCGGGCATTGTCGTGTCAAATCACGGCGGGCGGCAGCTCGATGGCACCCCGGCGACGGCCACGGTTCTTGCCGAGATCGTCGACGCCGTCGCGGGCCACGGTGATGTGCTCGTCGACGGCGGCATCCGTCGAGGCACCGACGTCCTGCGAGCGCTTGCCCTCGGCGCCAACGCGGTGATGATCGGTCGTCCGCTCTACTGGGGGCTCGCCGTCGGCGGGGCCGCGGCAGCGCAGCGCGTGCTCGAGCTGTTCCTCGAGGAGTTGCGCAACGCACTGATCCTGAGTGGCGCCGGTTCGGCGCAATCACTCCACCGAGGGTTCCTCAAGGCCTCCACAAACGCGAGGTGATGACCGCATTGCCAGGTGGAGGTCACCGATCGCTCGGGCCGGAGGACCTTCGCGTTACATCAGCTCTGTGGACTCGAGGACTGACACCTCGCCGGCAACGATCTGGTCGATGAAGACAACCAGGTTCTGGCTGTCGGGATGGCGCACGCACGGTAGGAGCAGCCCCTGCCGGTCGAGCGACTCCGCCGCCGCGCCCAGCCGGCGGCACGGCGGGTAGCCGCCCGGCGTGTCAGCAAGGACAGCGTCATCGATGTCGAAGACGGCAAGACTGGTGGCATCCGAAAGATCCACGACTCGCTCCAGCGTCACCTGAGCGCGGTGGACCCGGCGCTGACCCCGAGGTGCGACCGGCAACAGGCTGACGAAGTGATTCCCCTCGGCAATCGCTCCGGCCTCGGTGGTGTTCAGGTAGAGGGCGCGCAGCCCCGGCGGGTTCCACCTGGCCCCCCGAAGGTTGGGCCGGTCGGCAGTTGAGCTGCCGATGGTGAACCGCCACGCCTGAGTCTGAAGCTCCCGGAATCCCACGGCGTTGACGGCGGCGAGGTATGCGGCCTCCTCAAGCATGGAGGGCGCCCGATCTATGCGAACGCGCCAGACCCGAGCTGATCGAGGATCGCCAGCACGGGATCGATCTCCCCCTCCTCGATGAGGTCGACCGGGCGGCGGCCGCTCAGCAGTCGCTGCCGCGAAAACAGCCAGATATGGGCCTCGTCGGGGTCGTAGAACTCCGCCAGCCCATCTGCAAGGAACGCAAGATCGAGGATGCGGGTGCGGTGTGCGGAGAGGGGTTGGACGAGCGCCCTGCGCCAGCGATTGACGGTTTGCGGTGAGGTTCCGACCAGGCGAGCGACGTCGCGGTCCTTGACGCCGGTCTTGGTGGTGATGTCGCCAAGCCGGCGCGCGATCGCGCTCGAAGCCTTCGGGGCCGGAGCAAGAT
>CATPBU010000311.1 GCA_955652455.1 Candidatus Dormiibacterota bacterium | reverse complement strand
GCTGACCCGGGGCGGAGCGGCCGGGCCCGGCACAGGTGAGGCGGTCGCCATCGGGGTGGGCGTTGGCGAGGGCGACGGCGTCGGCGGTGACGTAGTACTCGGTGAGGGATGCTGAACGGGTCCGCTGGTGGGCGTCATGACGGCTGCCGCAGGACCGCCAGCGATGTAGGCCGTGCCCCCACAAGCAGCGATGAAACAGAGCGACGATGCCAGGCCCATCCGGCGAACGGTGGCGGGGAGCTTCATACCGACAGGTACGCCCTGGGTTACACCCGGACGTCTCTGTCTCTGCGATGACAGGCGCGACGCGCGAGAACGGCTCGCACGCCGCGCCTGTTGGCTAAGTCCTGTCGCGCGTCCGAACGAAGCGTGCAGTTGCGCTCAGGTCGCCTGTGTGCAACCCGCATTGCGTTGCCCTTGGCCCTGCTCGAATGGCACAGTCCGTCCATGCCCCGAATTGAGCCTCCCCGGCTGCGGACGCTCATTGACCGTGAGCGCGCCTCGTACGCTGAGGCGCATCCTCGCTCTGCGAGGCTGTTCGCCAGCGCCGACAACCTCTTCGGACGGGTGCCGATGACCTGGATGGCCAAATGGAGCGGCGGGTTCCCCCTGTATTTCGAGCGAGCCCTCGGCAACCGAATCGTCGATGTGGATGGGCGTGAATATGTGGACTTCGCGCTGGGGGACACAGGTGCAATGGCCGGGCACAGCCCGCCTGCGATGGTTCATGCCGTGATCGAGCGCCTCTCCAAGCTCGGTGGCGCTACGACGATGCTGCCCACCGCCGACGGCCAGTGGGTCGGTGCCGAGCTCGCGCGGCGCTTCGGTGTCCCGCTGTGGTCGTTCACGCTGACGGCAACGGATGCGAATCGATGGGCGATTCGGCTCGCCCGGCTGGCCACCGGGCGCCCGAAGGTCCTCACTTTCGCCTACTGCTATCACGGCTCGGTGGATGAAGCCTTCGCGGTCTTGGGCCCTCGAGGTGAAGCCGTATCACGTCAGGGCAACGCCGGAGCACCGGTCCCATTGAACGAGACCACGCGCGTAGCGGAGTTCAACGATCTGGGAAGCGTGGAGGCACAACTTCGCCACGGCGACGTTGCCGCGATCCTGACGGAACCGGCGCTGACCAACATCGGGATCGTGCTGCCTGAGCTGGGCTTCATGGCAGGCGTTCGTGAGCTCGCCACGAAATACGGCGCCCTGCTCGTGATCGACGAAACCCACACCTTCTCCGCCGGCCCAGGGGGTGCGACGCACCTCTGGGGCCTGCAACCGGATGTCCTGGTGATCGGCAAGAGTATCGGCGGAGGGATTCCGAGCGGTGCATATGGCATCAGCCAGCACGTCGCCGAGCTGATTGCAGCGCATCCCGAGGCGGACCTCGTCGACGTGGGCGGGGTGGGAGGCACCCTGGCCGGCAACGCTCTGTCAGTCGCCGCCATGCGGAGTACGCTCGAGCAGGTGCTGACGGACACAGCGTTCGCGCAGATGATCGACGTGGCCAGCGCGTTCACGCTCGGAGTGCAGGGGGCCATCGACCACTGTGGCGTGCAATGGTCGGTGAGCCAGTTGGGGGCGCGGGCGGAATATCGGTTTGCGTCGCCCGCTCCACGCAATGGCACGGAGTCGGCAGCTGCCGCTGACGAGCGTCTGGACGAGTACTTTCACCTCTACTTGGCCAATCGCGGCGTGCTCATCACGCCCTTCCACAACATGGCCCTGATGTGCCCGGTCACGAGCCACGACGATGTGCAGCTGCACACCCGGCTGTTCGGCGACGCAGTCGACGAGCTCGTCGGCGCAGCGACCCTCTGATGGACGAGCCGAAGACCGCCGTGCCTGAGGCGTTCTCGCTGTCTGGGAAGGTCGCGCTGGTGACCGGAGCCGGCTCGGCGGAGGGAATCGGATTTGCGACCGCACGGCTGCTGTCCGAACTCGGCGCCGCACTTGCCTTGGGCGCCACTACCGAGCGTGCCCACGTGCGCGCTGCGGAGAGCGGAACCTCCACACCGCTTACTTGATGACGCGTGCGGCGCTGCCCGCGATGATGACGGGCGGTTGGGGTCGCGTGGTCATGGTCGCGTCCCTGACGGGGCCCATCATGGCGTTGCCAGGCGACGTTGCCTACGCCGCAGCCAAGGCGGGCATGGTCGGCCTGGCGCGGGCGGTCGCTGTTGACAGTGCCCGATCAGGCGTGACTGTCAACGCCGTTGCGCCGGGATGGATCGCGACTGCGAGTCAGAGCGCTGAGGAAAACCGACAAGGGCGCGGCAGCCCCGCCGGACGCAGTGCCCGGGCTGAGGAGGTGGCGGCTGCCATCGCGTTCCTCTGCACGCCGGGAGCGTCGTACATCACCGGGCAATGCCTGGTTGTTGATGGAGGCAACTCCGTCGCGGAGCAGCGCGTATGAATTTGCCCGCCCGGGGCTGGGCGGCGCTGTCCCGGCTCAGGCTACAGTGGTTGTGTGATCGGAGACCGCGTCGAGATCGTCATCGACACTGGAACGGGCAGCGCCCAGACCTTCGCGATATCGGCGACCCGCATGGGCAGACGGGTCGAGGTCACCACGTCGCGGGGAATCGTGGAGGTGGCCGAACTCACGCGCACCGGGCAACCGATCCGCGTCGGTCGATTCATGGCGTCGAGGGTGATCGCGGTCGTCGAGCATCCCGCCGCCGACAGCGGCGAAGTTCCGGCTCGGCGGCGCACGCGTGTCGAACAGGAGGAGACCCTGCTCTGACGCGGTAACCGCCGCCCAGTCACTGGGCAGGCGTCGGGTCCAGGTCAGCTAGCAGGTGACGTGCAGGATGGCGTTCGTCGTCTGCTCCGTATCAGCCGACAGGAGGTGGATCGCGTCAGCGCCGGGTGCCGTCTCTACGACGATGGCCGCGGTCCGGCCGTCGGGCGAGATGGTGCCCGGAAACGGCACGTTGTCGTGGCAGACGGTCGTGCCGAGG
>CATPBU010000310.1 GCA_955652455.1 Candidatus Dormiibacterota bacterium | reverse complement strand
GACTGGGGCAATCCCTCGTCGCCGCATGCCCGGGGGCGGCGCGCCCGCGGCGCGATCGACGACGCGCGCGATCGGCTCGCGGGGCTGCTCGGGTGCGCGGCGAGAGAGGTCACCTTCACCGCCGGCGGCACCGAGGCCGACAACCTGGCGATTCGCGGCGTGGTGGGCAGGTGGGGCGCGGAGCGCGGCCGCCACCTGGTGGTCAGCGCCATCGAGCACGAGGCGGTCCTGGCCACCGCGCACGCCCTTGCCGATCAGGGTGGCTGCGAGCTGACGGTGGTCGGTTGTGACCGTGACGGTCGCATCGACGCCGGCGAGCTCGCGGCGGCGGTGCGCGACGACACCGTGTTGGTGTCGTTGATGCTCGCCAACAACGAGATCGGCACCGTGCAGGACGTCGCCACCGCGGCACATGTGGTGCGGGCGCGCAACCCGCGCACGCTGGTGCACACCGATGCGGTGCAGGCATTCGGCCGGCTCCCGGTGGATGTCGACACGCTCGGCGTCGACCTGCTCAGCCTCTCGGCGCACAAGTGCTATGGACCAAAGGGAGTCGGTCTCCTCTACGCGCGCTGGGGCACATTCATACGAGCCCAGCAGGAGGGTGGCGGCCAGGAGCGCGGCAGGCGCAGCGGTACCGAGAACGTGGCCGGGATCGTCGGCTTCGCCGTCGCAGCGGAGCTGGTCGAGAGCGAGCGCGCCGCCGAGATGCAACGGCAGAGCGCCCTGCGTGACCGGCTGGACGGTTCAGTGCTGGCCGCGCTGCCCGGGGTGCGAGTGGCGGCCTCGGGTGCGTCGCGGCTGCCCAACCTGTCCACGCTGCTGGTCGACGGTGCCTCGACCGAGGTGCTGATCGCGGCGCTCGACCAGGCCGGCCTCGAGGTCTCGGGTGGCTCGGCGTGCGCCAGCGGCGCGGTGCGCGACTCGCACGTTCTCCGCGCCATCGGAGAGGACCCGCGCAGGACCGCGCTGATCCGCTGCTCGCTCGGCCGCGGCACGTCCGAAGCGGCGGTGACCAGAGCCGCCGAGACCATCGTCGCCGCGGTGGTTCATGCCACCCGCACCCCGTCTGCAGTCGGCGCTCCGTAGCGTGCCCTTCCTGACGGCGCCTGATGGCGTCCGCCTCAAGTACGAGCTCGCGGGTGACGGCCCGCCTCCCTCCCCGGCTTGGTTGGCACCACCGGGACCCCGCCTCGCGGTACAATCCTGACCATGACGGTCGGAATTTCCCACCCACAGCGCTCGGAGGCTCCCCCGAGCTCCTCCTTCTCGATGCGGGTCAGCTCCAAGGCCCACTACGGGCTGCGCATGATGACCGAGTTCGCCCGCGCCTACGGCCGCGGTCCGCTGAGCATCGCCGAGGTGGCCAGGATCGAGCACCTGCCGCTGGCGTACCTGGAGCAACTGGCCGGCCTACTGCGCCGCGGCGGCCTGGTGGAGAGCACCCGGGGGGTCCACGGCGGCTACTCGCTGACGCGTTCCCCCGAGCTGATCTCGGTGCTCGAGGTGGTGCACACCGTCGAGGGTGAGGTGTCACCCGTGGAGTGCGTGTCAACCGATTACGTCACCGGAAGCTGCTCGCGGGAGGGCGAGTGCGCATCACGCGGACTCTGGATGCGTCTCAAGGAAAGCATTGACGCGGTGCTGCGCCAGACCACCCTCGCCGAACTGATCCACGACCAATCCCTTCTCGAGGCCATGGCCCCGGCCGAGCCACACACGGAGACCTCCCATGACTGAAGCCAGCGCCGCCCCCGCGGCCGCCGACCTCGTCGTCCGCGGTCTCACCGTGTCCGTGGAGGACAAGGAGATCCTCCGCGGCGTCGACCTCACCGTGCCGACTGGCGAAGTGCACGCCCTGATGGGCCCCAACGGGTCGGGCAAGAGCACGCTCGCATACACCCTCAGCGGCCATCCCAAATACACAGTGACCGCGGGCACCGCAAGGTTCGGCGGTGCCGATCTGCTCGCGCTCTCCGCCGACGCCCGTGCCCGGCTCGGGCTCTTCCTCTGCTTCCAGTACCCGACCGCGATCCCCGGGGTCACCACCGTCAACTTCATGCGCGCCGCATTGCGCGCGCAGGGCAAGGAGATGCCGGCGCGCGAGTTCATCCGCCGCCTCAACGAGGAGATGGCAGCGCTGAAGATCGACGAGAGCTTCCGGGCCCGCTACATCAACGACGGCTTCAGCGGTGGCGAGAAGAAGCGTGCCGAGATTCTCCAGATGGCCATGCTGCGCCCCCGCCTGTCGATTCTCGACGAGACCGACTCAGGGCTCGACGTCGACGCGCTGCGCACCGTCGCCAATGGGGTGACCCGCCTCGCCGGGCCGGACATGAGCGTGCTGGTGATCACCCACTACCCGCGAATCCTCGAATACCTGAAGCCCGACCGAGTCCACGTGCTCCACCAGGGGCGGGTGGTCACCTCCGGCGGGCCTGAGCTCGCCGACCAGATCGAGAGAGAAGGCTACGAGCCCATCACCGGGCCGGTTGCCGCGCAGGCAGCGGCTTCACAGAAGTCACTGACCGGCGTGGTCGCGGAGGCACAGGCATGACCGTTCAGGCT
>CATPBU010000309.1 GCA_955652455.1 Candidatus Dormiibacterota bacterium | reverse complement strand
CCTTGGCATCCGGTGGAAACGTGATCTTGAGCAGGTCGTTCTCGAAGGTCTGCTCCGCGGCGGCGAGCCCACTCGAGCACGCCTTCAGCGAGGCGTTGTCAGACTTCATGCATGGGCCGGCCTGGAGCACCGCCTTGGCGGCGTTCGCCTTGCCGGCGGCCGCGCCGTACGCCTGTGCGGCTGCTGCGCGCACAGCGGGGTCCACAGTCGGTGACAGCGTCACCGACGTCGTCGACCCGCATGCGCACAGAACGAGCAGAGTTGACAGCGGCAGCGCGCGCCCCATCGGGCGCCGATCCGACGCGCGGCTGCGACCCGGCGTGAGAAGGAGTCTCACCGAGGCTCGGCGTCCAATGTGCGCACCATCTCGAATTCCCGACGGGCCGGCTGGTCTGGGTGCATTGATTGGACTCTGCCCGTCCTGACGAATTGGCGGCGCGCGTAGGGCCGCTCCGCGGCGTCACTGCCCACGGCCACCCACAGCTGAACCCTGGAAACGCCCTCGCCATCTGCCCACCCGGTCACCGCGATCACCAGCTCGTCGGCCACACCGCGCCCGCGCCACGACGGGTCCACCCACATCGAGATCAGCTCGGCCACCCCGGGTTCCTCATCAGGGCCGGCCGCGAGGCCCACCGGCCCCCCCGCGTCGGCGACAGCGACGAGGCCGGCGCCATCCGTCAGACGCCGGCGCCATTCCTCCTCGGTCATCGCGCCGGCGACCACCGCCGTGGTCCAGAAGGCCGAGGGAGCGTCGTGCAGCGCGGCGAGGCGGATCTCGCGGTACGTGCGCCACTCGTCGGCAGCCGCGCGGTGCACGGATGGGCCTGTCATGGCGCCATGGTCGCGCACCGCGCGGCGATGACGGCGCCGGCTGCGCGACTACGTTACCGTTCGGCCAGTGGCCGTGCAGGAACCCGCCGTCTCGCTGCGCGCGGTGACGCACGCCGACGTCGCGGAAGTGACCGAGATGATGGTCCGCAACCGCGCCGACGTCGAGCGGGTCGGGCCTGCCAACGCTGACGGGTTCTTCACGCAGGCGGGGATGAGCAGACGCATCGACGAGGTGCTTGATGAATCCGCGCGCGGGCTGCGCCGCCAGTGGACCATCCGCGTTGACGGCGTCCTTGCAGGCGACATCGGGCTCAGCCACATCCAGCGGGGGCCACTCCAGAATGCCAACCTGGGCTACATGGTCGACGTCGCCTTCCGCGGTCGCGGGGTGGCCACCGCCGCCGTTCGGCTGGCCGTCGACCGGGCATTCGGCGAGGTGGGGCTGCACCGCCTGGAGGCGGGCGTGATGCCCAGCAACGTGCCTTCGCAGCGCGTCCTGGAGAGGGCCGGCTTCACCAGGATCGGAATCGCACGCGACCTGCTGTTCATCGCCGGGCGGTGGGAGGACCACATCATCTACGAGCTCCTCGAACCGACAACCGCTCCGTCCAACCTTATGACCGGCCGGGCTGCCCAGTCTCCAGCAGCTCCCTGAGACGATCGAGGCTGTCGAGCTCGTTGGCCATCTGCCGGCGGACCAGACCGGTGAGACCGGGCAGCATTCCGCGTGGGCGCAGGGTCACGGCCAAGGTGACCGCCGTCACGGCGGGCGCCACCTCGGTGAGGGTGTACTCGCCGCCACCGAGGGTCGCCCCTGCGACCAGCTCGAACGCGTACCGGTGTGGTCGGTCGGACGCCGTCACTCGGTAGTCGGCCTCGGCCACGCGGCCACCTACCCCGCGCACCAGCTGGTGCCAGACGGAGCCCACCGCGCCGTTCCCGGCAATGAGCGTGACCTCGACGACCGGTCCGCGCCAGGTGTCATTGCGGGCGCCGTCGGCGATGTGGTCGAAGACGTCCTCGACCGGACGCAGGATGGTGACGCTGTACTTCCCGGAGAGCATGCCGCACGGTCAGCCCACCCATCAGGCGAGCCGGCCGTCCTCCATCGTCGCCACCCGGTCGGCGGATTCGACTGCGACTCGCGAGCGAAACTGGCGCACTTCGATCCCGCCCAGCCAGCGGCGGTGGACCGTGCCGGGCCGGCGAGGAGGCGTCACCGGGTCGGCGGGGCGCTCATCCCCAGCCATATACAGCAGGCCGAGGGTGGCCGGATGCGATCGAAACCGTCACATTTCGTCACCCCCGTACGCACTTGACAAGTAACGTGAGCGCGCCGTAGACTATCACCAGTGACAAGGATTCGTCGGTGACGAAGGAGAGCCAGACATGATGATCAACACCCAGTTGTACGAGATGGCCCTGATCCGTGAGCAGGAATACCAGACAGCTGCCCGCCGCCGGGCGAGCCGTCGCAACAGCCGGCTCGTCGCCGGGGTCGCCCGCCGTCTTCGCAAGCGCGGCTAAGCCTCCCCGCCATCCCGGGCCGCATCTTCCGCCCGGCTAGGCGGTGGTGAGGCGTGGCCGGCCAGGGAGCGCGCCACGTACACGGCGATATCGTCGACGGCCAGCTGGTCGCCGAGCTGCCGGCTGGCAATGCCCTCGTCGAACATCGCCAGGCAGAACGGGCAGGCCGTGGCCACCTTGCTCGCGGGGGTGGCTGCAGCCTGGTCGACCCGCTTGTGGTTAACGCGGGGTTGGTCCTCCTCCATCCACATGCGCCCACCGCCGGCGCCACAGCACATTCCCTCGCTGCGACTGCGCGCCATCTCCACCACCTTGAGGCCGGGGATCTGTTCGAGAATGTCGCGCGGCGGAGCGAAGATGTCATTCCATCGCCCCAGGTAACACGAGTCGTGATAGGTGATGGTTTCCATCTGCCGCTTGGCGGGATCCATGGTGATGCGCTCCTCCTTGAGGAGCCGCGCGATGAGCTGGGTGTGGTGGACGACCTCGTAGTCACCGCCGAATGCCGAGTACTCGTTGGCGAACGTGTTGAAACAGTGCGGACATGACGCGATGATCTTGCGCACCTGGTACTTGCGCAAGACCTCGACGTTCTCCTTGGCGCGCTCCTGGAAGAGATATTCGTTACCGATGCGCCGCGCGGGATCGCCGTTGCACTTCTCCTCGGTGCCGAGGATGGCGAAGTCCACCTTGCCCGCCTGGAGGATCCTGACCAGCGCGGTGGCGATCGTCTTGGCCCGGTCGTCGAACGACGCGGCGCAGCCAACCCAGTAGAGATACTCGGCATCAGGCTTGTCGGCGGCGAAGTGCACGCCGAGATCCCGCGCCCAGTCCGCACGCGTCTGGTGCGACAGGCCATATGGGTTGAAGCTGTTCTCGATGCCGCGCAGCGCCGTCTCGGCCTGCTTGGGCATCCGCGACTCGTCGAGCACCAGGTGACGGCGCATCTCGATGATCTTGGGAACGTGCTCGATGAAGACGGGGCACTGGTCCATGCAGGCACCGCAGGTGGTGCACGCCCAGAGAGTGTCGTCCGAGATGGTGCCGCCGAAAAGGGGGCGAGCACCGTCGTTCGCCGCCGCCGCACCGGCGACGTCATCGGGTGCGAGCCACGAGGGCTGGAACAGACCCGGCAGGTCGTGCAGCGCACCTGGATGATGGTCACCGGTCGCCCACAACACCGCGGCACCCGGAATCGGCGTGCCCTCCTCGTCGGCGCCCTGGACCACGTGCGCGTCGTGCTTGGTGGCGGCGTAACCACCGCCGAGGTCTTCGTAGAGGTGGTCGCGCAGATCGGTGATCAACGTTTTCGGTGAGAGTGGCTTGCCGGTGTTGTAGGCGGGACAATGGGTCTGGCAGCGACCGCACTCGGTGCACGTGTACAGGTCGAGCATGTCCTTCCAGCTGAAGTGCTGCAGCGTCACCGGGCCGAAGTGCTGGTCGGCCTCGTTCTCGGCGTTCATCACCGCCTCGATGTCGAGCACGGGCAGCGCGCCCTTGGGTTTGGTGCTCTTGAAGAACACGTTGGGCGCTGCGGTGACGATGTGCAGGTGCTTGCTGTAGCCGAGGTACACGAGGAAGCTGAACACCAGCGTGAGGTGGCCCCAGAAGAAGAAGCCGTGTAGCCACCGGAGCGCGTCGCTGCCGGCGCCGAGCGGCGTGAACAGCTGCGACAGCGCACTGGCGACGGGACGGTCGGCGGCCATCGCCCAGGCCGGGCGACCGTCTGCAATCAGGGTTGCGTAGTTGAGGTCC
The DNA here is from genome assembly GCA_955652455.1 of Candidatus Dormiibacterota bacterium. The sequence continues at coordinate 181 of CATPBU010000309.1, read as the reverse complement.
ATGAAGATCAGCAGGGTGCCGATCCAGGCGAGGATCAGCACCGCGTCGCCGCGGTGGCTCGCCCGGAACCGCGTGGGATTGATCGCCAGCCGGTTGATCAGGGCGAGCACAACCCCGGTGAGCGCGGCGACGCAGAAGATGTCCTGGAGGAATGCGACCACCCACGCGCCCGGGATGTCGT
>CATPBU010000308.1 GCA_955652455.1 Candidatus Dormiibacterota bacterium | reverse complement strand
GCGGGAGGGACATTCGAAGTGCGCGGTGCGGGTCGCTTGTGGGGGGTCATGGCGGTATCGCTCTAGAACGGTGGGGGAGGCTCGACGGTGGACAGACCCACCGTGTCGAGGGTCACCGCCGATCCGAGGCCCTGGTTGTGGGAGGTGATGCCGAACCCGGCGAGGACCGCACCGGGCACCGCCGGGCGCCAGGTGGTGGGAGGCCTGGCCAGTGCGCGGGCGGCCGCGACCGCGGCCGCAGCGACGACCGCAGCGAGCACCGCCAGCTGGGGAAAGGCCGCCACCCCGCGCTGGGCGACCACCCCGAGACCCACCGCCACAACCGCGAACATGGCCCCGCCGGGCATGGCCAGCAGCGCCGCCGACGCCGCCGACCACGCCGTCGGGCGGCGATTCCAGGATGCAGCCGCGACCAGGCCGATCTCGAGGCCGAGGAAGAGTCCGGCCGCCACGGTGCCCGACACCGCCAAGGAGCCTGCGAGCAAGCTGACTAGAAGCCCGGTCAGGACCGCCACAGCCGCGCGACCGGCGGCGGCGAGGGTGGTGGCCCGAAGCGCGCTGACCGCCGCCGCCGATGCCACCACCGCGCCGATCGCCGCGACGGTCACGGCCGCGATGCCGGGCAGCTGGCCTCCCGCACTCTGCTGGAGGCGGAGGAGTACCAGGAAACCGGCCGGAAGCGCGCCGACCGCGGCCCAGTCGCGGGCCGGCGACGCGGCGTCACCCGGAAGCGCCACAGAGATGAGCAGACCGACGCCGCCGAGCGCCCAGGGAACGGCGAGCGCACCGCCGATGGCACCCTGGGGGATGAACGCCAGGTCGCTGCTCCCCGCCCCGGCGACCAGCTGTGCCGCGGCGGCGAGAAGAGCCAGCCCTGAGCCGCCGACCACGGCCGCGAGGAGCGCGACGGAGCGCAGCCCCGCGCCACGCCGGCGGCGCAGCATCAACGTCCCGCCGGCGATGACCTCAACCCCGGCGGCGACCATCACGAGGTTGCCGGCGCATGCCACGGCGGCCGCTCCGGCCAGGCAGAGTAGCAAACCGCAGAGGCGCTCCCCATGGTCGCGCAGGCGGGGAATGGCGAGCAGCGCGGCAACGCACGCCACCAGAACCGCGGCGACCGACGCCGAATCAGCTCGAGCCGTGAAGTCCACACCCGGGATGGCGGTGCCGAAGCTGTGCTCCAGCGACCCGCCGCCGCTGGTACCGGACACCACCGACGCGACCAGTGACGTGGTGGCGGCGACGCTGAGCACGGTGATGACCAGTGCTGCCCGGCGCCGCGCCCGCAGCCCGTGGACCAGGGTCGCACCCAACAGCGGCGCCGCCACCACCAGGCCGAGCCGCAAACCGCCACTCAGCATCGCCGCGGCTCAGCCGGTGCGAGTGACGCGGCCCAACGGTGCGTGGCCCACCTCCTCGGCACAGTAGGGACAGACCGGCCAGCCCAAGCGGAGAACCCGATCACAGGAGTGGCAGCGCCGGGCGAATTGGGTGCGACAGTGCGGGCAGACGATGAAGTCTGCCTCGATCTCGCGCCCACAGGACGGGCAGGGACGAAGCGCGACCTCGTCGCGGTCGGCCTCGAGTATGGCTTGCTCCTCGAGGGCGAGCTGGCGCTCCTGCTCGAGCGTCGTCGGGGGCCGGACCATCAGGTAGACGAGCGCGCCGAGAAAGGGCGGGACGAACCCGAGGACGAGCGCGAAGAGCTGGAAGAGCAGCGAGTCGGAGCGGCGCCGAGCGTCGCGCCAGACGAAGAAAGCCGTGGCCACGTAGAGCGCGGCGACGTAGGCGGCAGCGGCGATCAGGCCGAGCACGATGAGCGACGCCGTGTCGGCGACCAGCGGCGTCACTGGCTCTCCACCTCAGCGCGCAGCACGCCCTGCTCGCGAAGCGCCGCGTCAAGCCGGCGGCGTGCCTCGGTGACCACCTCCGGTTTTGCCCTGCCGGTGAATTCGGGCGCGGCCAATTGCTTCTCGAGACGGGCAATGGTGGCCTCGAGCTCATTGAGCCGCCGCCGGGTGCGCGCCCGTTCGCGCTCGCCGACGACGAGGTGGTACCGCGCCTCCAGACCGCCGGCGACGACGCTGACCCCGCCGTCGAGATCGCCGTCCTCCTCCACCTCGACGGGGATGAGCGACGTCAGCAGCCGCATCCTCTCCTCGACCGTGAGGTCGGGGGCGCCACCGCTGAGTTGGAGGCGGTGACGTTCGCCGGCAGGCACGCCACTCTCGTCACGCAGCGCACGCACCCTCTGCACCAGCAGGAGCAGTTCGTCGACGCCGCGGCGCGCGGCGAGCCCCTCGCGCCATCCCGGCGCCACCTGCGGCCAGTCGCGCAGCTGCAGTGACGCTGCCGCGCCGGGGAGCCGCTGGGCGCACTCCTCGGTGATGAACGGCATGAATGGATGGAGTAGGCGGAGCAGCACATCCAAGGTGGTGATTGCGGTGTGGGCGGCCGCCGCGCGCGACCGCGGCGGCGCGTCATCACGCAGCCTGGGCTTGATCATCTCCACATACCAATCGCAGAAGGCGTGCCAGGTGACGTCGTAGAGACGGTCCATGGCATCGTGGAAGCGGTAGCTGGCCATCGAAGCATCGACGGCCTCCACCGTTTCTGCCACCTGTGACAGCATCCAGCGGTCGCCGGGCTCGAGCTCGTCGACGCCGGGCGGGTCGGAGGGAGCTGACATCACCCCATCGCCGTTGTCGAGTCGTGTGACCAGGAACCGGGTTGCGTTCCAGATCTTGTTGGCGAATCGCTGGAAGCTCTCAATCCGTTCGCGGTTGAAGCGCACGTCCTGGCCGCCGGTGCCGACCGCGGCCGCCCAGGCGCGAACCGCATCTGCGCCGTGCTCCCCGATCATCACCAATGGATCGACCGCGTTGCCCTTGGACTTGTTCATCCGCGTTCCGTCGGCCGCCTGCACGGTGCTGGTGATGATCACGTCGGCGAAGGGCGTGCGATCAGTGAAGCGCAGCCCCATGAAGATCATCCGCGCCACCCAGAGGAAGATGATGTCGCGCGCGGTCACGCACACAT
>CATPBU010000307.1 GCA_955652455.1 Candidatus Dormiibacterota bacterium | reverse complement strand
CCCCCGCCGAGGACGAACGGGCCGGGACGGTCCAGCCGCGCTCGCATGAAGATGCAGAGAACGCCAAGCCAGGTGACCACGCTGAGCACCGCGACGATCGCCGCCAGACCCGCCCACCTGTACAGCTCTGCGAAGAGAACCTCAGTCAGCCACTCGTGCATCGTCCAGGCGTGGTTGCTGACCGTGTAGGTGAACGGGTCGGTGTGGAGCAGCCCGCCGGTCTGCAGGATCAGCTGGCCGCTGCGCAGGTGCCACCAGAAATCGGGATCGCGGATGGCGTTGGTGACCGGGAAGGCGGTGGCGATCATGATCGCGCACAGGAACAGCCCGCCCGGAGAGGTGAGCCGGTCGATCAACGACTGGCGGGGCCCGTCGGCGTGGAGTGGAGCGGCGGAGAGAGGCGCGGCCACGGGCGCCGTGCTGATCACGTCGCCGGCCATTGTCCCCCGCAATCGCGGAGTGTGACCTCGCGCGGCGGTCACGCGCGATCAACGGATTCGTTCTGGGGCGGGCTACGCAGGTGTGACGGCGTGGTGACCGAGCGCGGCGCGGAGCGCGGCGTTGAGCGCCTCGGCATCGAACGGCTTGTTCATGAACGTGACGCCGCCCAGCTTCACGACCGCCTCGATCTCGTCATCGAAGTTGCGCGCTGTGAGGAGGATCACCGGGATCGCGGTGAGGCGCGGGTCCTTGCGGATGGCGCGGCACAGTGAGAGTCCGGAAAGCCGCGGCATCATCACGTCGGCGACGACCACGTCCGGGGTCCACTCATCGAGCAGAGCGAGCGCGTCGACGCCGTCTTCAGCCGTGCGCGTGGCGTAGCCGTCGAGGGTGAGACGCATTTCGAGGAGACGCCGGAGCGAGGCGTCGTCCTCGACGATGAGGATGCGGGCCGCGTCCGTTTTCGAGAGCGGACCCATACAGCAGCGGCTCCTTGTGAACTGACCCGTCGGTTATAGGTCGGTCGGGGGCTGCCTCTGTGCCGCGCAACCACCCTGTGACCCGGTTTCGACCGGTCCCGCACGGGGCACCGCCGAAGGGTTGGGCGATGCGGCGTTTCGTGACCGGGATGGCGTGGGGTCGCCGGTATCATGGCCGCATGGTCCCCCGCCTCATTTTCCACGCGTCGTGACCGCGCAGGGGCAGGCGCCGACGGTCAACCCGTCCGCTTTGTCCGGGGTGCGTTTCCTGCTGACCCAGCGCATCGAGGACCTCGAGTCGGCGGCCGCCAGGCTCGACGCGCGGCTCGCCGACACCGCCGACACGCGCGAGGAGCTGCGCCGCCGCACCGACGACAGCGAGAAGCGCTGGCGCGGCCTGCTCGACCACCTCTCGGGCCTCGACCCCGACGAGCTCGACAACGGCTTTCGCAGCCTGGCGCGCTTCAGGGCCGATCTCGCCGCGGTCGACGAGCGCTTCCGTGACGTCGGCGCCCGGCTCATCGACCTGCGCGGCGAACAGGAGGTGCTGCGCTCGGTGTTCCGCAGCCTCGACGACCTGGCCGCGGCCGCGGCGCCGCACGCCGACAACTCACGGGTGCGCGACGCATCGCGGCAGGTCTTCCAGATCATCGAGGAGGAGCGCATGCGGATCGCCCGTGACATGCACGACGGGCCGGCCCAGTCGATGGCCAACCTGGTGCTCCAGGCGGAGATCCTCGAACGGCTCATCCAGCGTGACCCGGCGCAGGTGGTCAAGGAGCTCGCCGATTTCAAGGACGGGGTCCGCGCCGTGCTCGAGGACACGCGCCGGCTGATCTTCGATCTCCGCCCGATGACGCTCGACGACCTCGGGCTGGTCCCGACCTTGCGCAAGTTCGTCAAGGACTACGGCGACAAGGCCAAGGTCAACGCGCAGCTGCGGGTGATGGGGGAGGAGGTGCGCCTGCCTGGCTCCTACGAGCCGTCGATCTTCCGGATCATCCAGGAGGCGCTCAACAACGCGCGCAAACACGCCAAAGCGAGCAACGTCGAGGTGCTGATCAATTTCCAGGAGGACACAGTCACCGCGGTGGTGCGCGACGACGGCGTGGGCATGGACGTGGCCGCCATCGAGGCGAGGATCGACGGCAGCAAGAACCTCGGGCTGATCTCGATGCGTGAGCGCGCCGACCTGGAGAAGGGCACGCTGGAGATCCGTTCGGAGCTCGGCAAGGGGACCGAGGTGAGAGCCGGGTTTCCGCTCTGACCCGGCCGGAGCGGCCACGAAGCGGGAAGGTGCGGGACAATACAGAGATGAGATTCCGCGTCCTGGCCTGCGATTACGACGGCACCATCGCATCCCAGGGGATTCTCGAAGCAGAGACGGTCGACTCCCTGCACAGGCTTCGTGAAAGTGGCCGACGCGCCGTGCTGGTCACCGGCAGGATCCTCGACGAGCTGTTGGATATCTGCGATGACGTCGACGTCTTCGACCTCGCCGTCGTCGAGAACGGGGCGCTGATCTACAACCCCGCGACCGGCAAACAGCGCCTGTTGGCGCCGACGCTGCCGCGCCGCTTCGTCGCCGCCCTGCAGGCCCACGCGGTCACCCCCCTCTCAGAGGGCCGCGCCATCCTCTCGACCTGGGAGCCCTTCGAGTCCGTCGTGGTGCACACCATCCATGAGAT
>CATPBU010000306.1 GCA_955652455.1 Candidatus Dormiibacterota bacterium | reverse complement strand
TCGCATCACGACCGCCACCCGCTCGGCGAGGGCAGCCAGAAAGTAGCTCAACTGACCTGACATCCGCGCCACGAGTGTATGGGCTTCAAGATCGAAGCAGACGGACCCTCAACGAGGCGTTGCGCGTCGTTTCAGGGCGGAGAAGACCCGTACGCGAGCCGGCACGGCTTCTGGGTGCCCCGATTGGGCAGAAGCCGGATCAGGCGGCTTGGGTCAGAGCGTCGGCAGCCACGGTCTGCGCGTGGGCAACCTCACCCACCGAAGGGGCGCCGGCGCGCCGGCGGTGGCGCATCCAGAGCATCGCCCCCAGGATCCCGAAAGGCAGCATCTGGATGTCGACCAGGACCGACATGGCGGCGGCATTGCCACTGGAGACGCCGGCGTGGACGAGCATCCCGACCAGGACGCCTTCGCGGATGCCCAGCCCGTTCACCGAGAAGGGGGTGAGGGTGGCCACCAGGGTGATCGGGATGGCGACGGCGAAGACGGTCCAGCTGATGTCGACGCCGATGGCCTTGGCGAAAAGGTCGAGTGCGATGATGTTGACCCCCCAGCCGGCCGCGCCGACCAGGATGCACTGGACGATGGCGTGGGGATGGCGGCGGTAGCCGGAGAAGGTCTGGCCGAAAGAGTGCAGGGTCCGGAGGAACGCCCGCGAGCTCCGCTCGAAGAAGTGGCGACCCATGATGCGGTCCGCCGCCAGCGCCGCGACCCAGGCCAGCATCATCACCGCGGCGAAGACGCAGGCTCCGACCAGCGACCCGATGCCGATCCAGCCGCGCAGCAGGACCGCGGCGGCGAGCCCCCAGCAGGCCATTCCCAGGGTCCCGGCCATCCGGCTGCCGGCCAGCGACGCCAGGATCTTGCCGTGCCCGACCACCTTGCCCATCTCGACCGTGCGCATCGCGTCGCCGCCGACGCCGGCGGGGAGCAGCTGGCTGAAGAAGAGGCTCTGCAGGTACGAGGAGGAGAGTCGGGTCCAGCTGAAGAGGCTCTTCTGGTGGTGAGCCCCCGAGACCGCCCGGTTGCTGGCGCCGAGCCCGGCGCTGCTGCGCAGCAGGATGCCCCACTCGAAGACCGAGGCCAGGCAGGCGATGGCGGTCAGGACCAGGGCAAGCGACGCCCAGCGCCAGTCAGCGTGGACCAGGCTGGAGCCGGCCTTGCTCACGTCGACGCTATGGAGGAGGAAGCCGATTCCGGCCAGCGTACCGCCGATGCGCAGCCACTTGGACGCCAGGATGGCGCGAACAGCAGGCATCGATCTCCTCACATCGACCATTCAACCACCGTCGTACTCATCTTGTCTGTACGTCGGCGGTCCGTCACTCCTGTTAACGACGGCCGTAAAAAACCATTACACCTTTGGCAAAACTGATCGGTGAAGCGTTACCAGCGAGCGACGTGCCGCACCCTCTTGTCACTCTCCGTGGGGATACGGCTCCCTGAACGTCGTCTGCTCGGGGTTGAAGATCAGCTCGATGTCGTCGGTGGGTCCGTTGCGGTTCTTGGCCACGATCAGCTCGGTCCGGTTGCGGTCGATGTCGGGTTTGTGCATACCTTCGCGGTAGAGGAAGAGCACGACGTCGGCGTCCTGCTCGATGGAGCCGGAGTCGCGCAGGTCGGAGAGTTGGGGACGCCTGTCGGTGCGCTGCTCGCTGGCGCGCGACAGCTGGGAGAGTGCCAGGACGGGCACCTCGAGCTCCTTGGCGATCGCCTTGAGGCCCGAGGAGATGTCCGACACCTCCTGGACGCGCGACTCCTGGCGGCCACCGTGCATCAGCTGCAGGTAGTCGATGATCACCAGCCCGATGCCGTGCTGCGACTTCATGCGCCGCGCCCGGGCGCGCAGGGTGGCGATGGAGAGGCGCGGGGTGTCGTCGATCCACAACTCCGCCTGGGTCAGCTTGTCCATCGCCGCGGCGATGCGCTGGAAGTCGAGCTGGCTGGCCTGCCCGGAGCGGAGCACATGCGAGTTCACTGCCGCCTCGCTGCAGATGAGCCGCTGCGCCAGCGCCTGGCGGCTCATCTCGAGGGAGAAGATGGCCACCGGGACGCGCGCCAGCACCGCGGCGTTGCGCGCGATGTTGAGCGCGAGTGAGGTCTTGCCCACCGACGGCCGCGCCGCCAGGATGATCAGCTCCTGCGGTTGCAGGCCCTGGGTGAGGCTGTCGAGCCGCCCGTAGTTGGTCTGGACGCCGTTGATCAGCTGCCTGCGCTGCAGCCGCTCCTCGAGCATCTCCCAGGTGTCGTGCACCAGTTTGGCGATGTGCATCGCCTCGCTGCCGCGGCGCAACTGGCTGATGGCGAAGATGCGCTGTTCGGCCGACTCGATGGCGTCCACCGCGCTGACCCCGTTGTCGAAACCGAGCCGAGCCACCTCGCCGCCCGCTGCGATCAGGCGGCGGCGCAGGGCATGGTTGACGACGATCTCGGCCCAATGGCGCACCGACGCCGCGGTGGGCACCTCTAGGGTCAGCTCGGAGATGTAGTCGAGCCCGCCGGCGCGGCCGATGCCGGGCCCCCGGTCGAGCTGCGACTGCAGGGTCACCTCATCGATCGGGTCGCCTCGGTCCGCGAGCGCGACCGCCGCGCGATAGATGTGGGCGTGGCGCTCGGCGTAGAAGTCCTCGGGCTCGAGGATGTCGCGGATCTCGGCGACCGCTGTCTGGTCGATCATCAGCGAGCCGAGCACGGCGCGCTCCGCGCCGAGGTCGTTGGGCGGGACGCGCCCCGAGGTGATGGTGCCGGTGACGTTGACGGCGACGTCGGCGACTGGTTGGGTGGTCACTGTGCGGCGACGACGACGCGCAGTGTCTCACTCACCTCCGTGTGCAACTGGACGGTGACCTCGTGCGGACCGAGTGACTTGATCGGCGGATCGACCTCGATCTTCCGCTTGTCGATGTCCAGCCCAGCTTCGCGCTTGAGCTGCGTGGCGATGTCAGCGTTGGTGACCGAACCGAACAGTCGCCCGCCCTCACCGGTCTTGGCGTAGATGGTCACGGTCAGCTTCTTCAGCCGTGCCCCTGCGTCGCGAGCCTCATTGAGCGCCTTCTCGGCGCGGCGTCGCACCGCTTCCTCTTTCTGCTTGATCTGCTCGACCATGCGATCGTCGGCGACCACGGCGATTCTTTTGGGAAGAAGATAGTTGCGTGCGTACCCGGGCGACACCTCTTTGACGTCGCCTGCCCGCGCGGTCCCCGGCACCTCTTTGACGAACAGCACCTTCACGCGCCAACTCCCGTGATCCGCTCGTCGGCGGCGGACACGGGGGTCTGCTCGTCGAGCTGTGTCCAATGTTCCACCACCACGTCGTCATCATGTTTGAAACGCCGCGCGATCGCGGTGGCGATGCGCTCCCCGTTGCGCAGGTCCTCGTCGAACACGCTGCTGCCTTCGAGAATCTGTTGCTGCACATCGGCAACCACGTCGTCGGGGCAGGCCACAATGAACAGGCGCGCCGCGAGCAGCGAGAGCGCGAGCATGTCGATCTCACCAACCACCGGGAGGGCCGCCGGGATGTCGATGAACGGGGTCACGATGACGCCGATGGCAGCTCCGAAAGCGAGTTTGGTGCGGCGCGACACGCGTGGATCACGCACCAGGCAGTAGGCCAGGCGAGCATGCCGGGGAAGGTCGACGGCCAGGCGTTTGACGAAGCGGAGTCGGCTCAGCATGAATCGCGTAGTCTACCGTGCCCCGGCGCACGCCATTGGCGCGCGATCATGTCTCCAGCAGGTCGCGATGCTGCTCCAGCCACGTCTGTGCGGCTGCGGCGTCGCCGGCGGGGATGGCTCCGTCGAGGACGGCCTCCTCGAGAGCGCGCGTTACCTGGCCGACCCACGGCCCCGGGGAGCGGCCGCCGGCCAGCCTCATGATGTCGTTCCCATCGAGTGGTGGACGCAGCTTCGACACCGCGCCGCCCGCGTCGAGGCGCGTCATGCGCTCTTCGAGGTCGTCGATGGCGTCCGTATTGGGGAAGGACGACGCGTCCGTGTCGGCGCGGGCGAGGTGCAGAAGCCGTTCGCGCTGATCGCCGATGTCGTGCACCAGCCGCCGCACCGCCGCGTCGCTCCACTGGCCTGGTTGGTACTGGATGGGGCGGAGGTGATGGCGCACCAGCAACGCAACGGCGTCGACCTCGTCGTTGCTGAACCGCAGTCGCGTGAGCATCGCCTCGGCCATCGCCGCACCGACGGTTGGATGGTCGTAGAAGGTGTGTTTACCGTGCGCATCGCGCTCGTGGGTGGGCGGCTTGCCGACGTCGTGGAGCAGTGCGGCGACCCGTGTGACCAGGTCGACCGGCGTGGCCGCGACCGTATGAGCGCTGTGGTCGAACACGTCGTAGATATGAAAACCACCCTGCTCGACGCCGACCATGGCTTCGAGCTCGGGTAACCAGGTCGCCAGCAACCCACCGTCGCGGAGCAGCTCGAGACCGGCGCGCGGATGGTCGGAGAGCAGCAGCCGGCGCAACTCCTCGGCGACGCGCTCGGCGCTGAGGATTGCCGACCTCCCTGCCATCCGGCTCATCGCCGTGGTCAGCCCCGGGGCGGTGGTGAAGCCGAGCTGGGCGGCGAAGCGCGCCGCCCGGAACATGCGCAGGGGATCCTCGCTGAAGGTCAGCTCGGGATCGAGTGGAGTGCGCAGCACGCGGTGGCGCAGGTCATCGAGGCCGCGGCCGGTGATGTCGATGACCCGGCCGTCGAACGTCTGGCAGAGTGCGTTGACAGTGAAGTCGCGGCGCCAGATGTCGTCGTCGAGGGTGCCGGGACGCACGTCGGGCTTGCGCGAGCTGGCGTCGTAGTTCTCGGCGCGCGCGCGTACCACCTCGACGATGAAATCGCCGCCACGCACCTGGCCAGTCCCGAAGCGTTCGAAACGCTGGGGTGGCGCCCACTGCAAGCGTCGAGCCACCTCCGTGAGGACGGCGGTGCCGTCGTCGTCGACGGCGAGCAGGTCGACGTCCTTGCCATCGCGGCCGAGCAGGCGATCACGCACGAACCCACCCACCAGGTACATCTCCACGCCCTGGGCGCGCGCTGCCTGGGCGATGGTCTCGATGACCAGCTCCCGGGTCAGCGGCAGGGCGCGCTCCCGCACCTCGGCGGTCATGCCGCGACCGCGAGCGGCGCGGGGGGCAACTGGGGTGGGCTGCGCAGCAGCGCCACCGCGAACAGCGCGCCGAGCAGGGCGCAGGCCGCGGCCCCCAAGAAGATGACATGGAGCTCGTCGATGACCGCTCCGGTCTCGAGAGCGTCGTACGCAGGGCAGTGCAGCGGAGTGTCAGGGCAGAGGGTGGCGGCGTGGGGCAGCATCGCCTGCACACTGTAGAAACGGCGCAGCCCGACCGCGGTCAGGATCGACAGGCCGGCGAGCATCCCGACCAGCCGGGCGGCCACTGTGAGCGACGCGGCGACCCCGTGGAGCCGCTGCGGGACGGCGCCGAGGATGGCGGCGGTGATGGGCACGATCGCCAGCCCAAGACCAAGTCCCGTGGCCACCAGCACCGGGTCGCTGGGGTGCAGCCACGCCGTCGCCGCGAAACCGTCCGCAAGCGTCGTGCGGGTCCAGCCGGACATCAGCGCGAAGCCGACACTGCCGACCAGCAGGCCGGCGCCGGCGACCACCCGGTAGCCGACCCTGTCGGCGAGCACACCGCCGATCAGCGCACCCACCGGGACGGCGACCAGCAGGCGCGCCAGCACCAGCGCAGCAGCGACCTGGGAGTCGGGGTCGACGGTGGCGCGAGCGAAGACCGGGATGTCGACGAGCGCTGCCATCAGCGCCGCGCCGGCGGCCAGGCTGGTGAGCAGCGATCCCACCGCGGCGGGGTGGCGGAGCGCGCGGATGTCGATGAGCGGGTCGGGGATACGTAGCTCACGGACCACGAACATGACGGTGAAGAGCACTGCGAGCGGGAGCAGGATTGGCGCGGATGACCCGACCACGGCGGTCGTCGGGTCGGCGCTGGCGAACACGACCACCACCGCCCCGAGCACGAGTGCGACCAGCAGGGCGCCCGGCCAGTCGACGCGGTGCAGCGCGCCGCGCATGCCGCCCAGGGGAACGAGGGCGCGGACCGGGGGCGCCACGGTCGCTTCGCGCACGAGCAACGCCACGGCACTGGCCACGGCCACCAGGGCGATCGGCGAGGTGACGCCGGCGCCCCCGAACAACGGCGCAAAGGCCACGCCGACGGTGAGGCTGTCGCTGAGAGCGGGCGGCGACGCGATCGCCAGGACTGCGGCGCCCACGAACAGCGTTGCCAGAACCAGGCCGGCGTGGTCGCGACGCCCGGCCAGCTCCCGGTAGCCGCGCCGGCGTCGGGCCGGCGCCCGCACGCCCGCCGCGATGACCGCGGCCAGCGGCATGTTGATGTAGAAGATCGCACGCCATGAGCTCGCGGTGGTCAGGGCGGCGCCGTACAGCGG
>CATPBU010000305.1 GCA_955652455.1 Candidatus Dormiibacterota bacterium | reverse complement strand
GGAGCCGTCGGGTTGGCCAGAAGCGCTGAGAGCCGCTCGGCCGAGTCGGCGTGCTCCAGACAATCCGAGGGAGCCTCGTCGAATGGGATGAGCTTCGCGCGAAACCGTTCGTACGCTTCGCCCCACGCCGCGTACACCACCGATCGTCGGGCAGCCACCGCCTCGTAGAGGGCCGTGGTTTGGAAACCGACGACCATGTTGGCGGCGACGATGAGCTCACGGGTGTCGGCGTCGGTGGGAGCGATGGATATCCCGCGATTCCACATCGACCCGGCGCGTCGCAACAGCCGAGCGGCCTCGGAGCGATGATCCTGCTGCGGATGGCATTTAACGACTACTTCGCAGCTGCCGCTCCGCACCGCATCGAGAAGCGCGGCCTCGGTGGCGTCGCGTAGCGGCTCCCAGGTGCGCCATCCCATCCCGCTTCCCGCGCCCGGCACGTAGGCGTCGAGCTGGTACGTGAGGAACAGGACGCGTTGGGGGCGCTGCCGCTGGCGCAGGCGAGGCGAGGCGTAGATGTCGAACCGAGGTTGACCAGTGACCACGAGCAGGTCGCCGTCGGCCCCGGTGCGCAACCAGAACTCCCGGTGCCGTTGACTGCAGACGGTCATCAGGTCGGCTGCAAAGGGGGCTGTGGCGCGCATCAGAGAGCTATGCGACTCCATGGTCGCCTCCGAGATCGTCGTCTCCTTCTGCACGACGACCACGGGAATGCCGAGCGCATGAGCGGCATCGGGAAGGCTGCGCACGTAGAACAACGTGTCTGTCGGCAGGACGATGACGTCGAAAGCGCGTTCGAGATACAGCCGTCGCACCTCACCGCGCAGCCAGGCGGCGTAGCGCCGTCGCGCCGGCGCTAGCTCTGGACGCGCGAAAGCCTGCAATCCGGTGGCAACGTCCCGACCCATCATGCGCATCGCCGGGCCGCGCAACCGCTGATACGGGAATCGTCGGACGTCAAGACGTGGGTGAGCCTCAAGGGCGCGGAGGTCCTGGTCGAAGAAGTGGTCGAGAGCGAGAACACGGACCTGGTCGGTCACGACGGCTGGTGAACCGGGCGCAGAAAGCCGAGGAGTGAGCCGCGTTCCTCCGAGGTCATGGCGAAGCGGACCACCCCGCATGTGTACACCACAGCGGCCGGGATACAGCAGGCAGCCACCGCCAGCAGCCCGGCCGGCTGAACCAGCTGCGCGGTTGCGGCGACCGTCGCGGCGAACAGCGCCGCCCAGGGAAGGATGGGGGCAACGGCCCCTCCGAAGAACTCCTTCGGGCTCATCGCAAGCTCGCGGAGGACCAAGCGGAGGTACAGCGGGGCGGTGATGCCGAAACCGACCAGCGTGCCGATGATCACTCCGGTGATCCCCAGGACCGGCGCCAACGCCACCGAGATCACCAGGTTGATTGCGACGGCGGTCGTCACGTAGGCGGCAACTTCACGCACGCGGCCGAGGCCGACGAGCATTGTGTTAGGAATGGTCGCCGTGCACACAACCAGCTGGTAGGTGAGGCTCAGCTGGGTCGGGCCCGCGAACCGAGCGTATGCGGAGCCGACCCAGCCGACGATCAGCGGCCGGGCCAGGACCATGGCGGCAACGGTCACCGGCAGTGACAGGGCAAGCGTGTAGCGCGTGCCGCGGACGAGCAGCGCCCGCAGGCGGGTGGTCGACTCCATCGCGCGCAGGTTGGCTGTCGCGGGAACCACGGCCGACGTCGTCAGAGATAGCGGGTAGGAGGCGGCGTTCTGGATGCGTGCTGCGATGTCGTAGCCGGTGAGCACTGACGTGCCCACGAAGGCAGCGAGAATGACCTTGTCCATCTGCGCCCAGATCACCCCGTTGATGCGGCCCACGAAAACCCAGGCGCTGAACCGGGCCAGGGGACGCAGGGCGGAAGCGCGCACCAGCCGGGGTGAGACGCGCAGCTCCGGGCACAGCAGCCTGCCGACCAGCGCGTACCCCGCCGCGGCGAACACGCTGCTGGCGACCACAACCGCGCCGAAGGCGACCACACCGTGGCCGGTGGCCAGCACGATCACCGCAATCGCGGTGTACAGCACCTGCCGCGCGAGGGTGACCAACCTGATCCACCCGTAGCGCTGCAGGCCTTCGAGGAGGCCGACGAATGCGAGCCCCGGCAGGCTGAAGATCGCCTCCCCGGCGAGCAGCGCGAACAGCAGCCGCAGGTCGTTGTGGAGCGCGACCGGCACGTGGAACAGATGCTCAGCGCCGACCGAGAGTGCCAGCAGGACGGCCACCGCGACCACGGCCATGCCGCTGAGGACAGCGAGCGCGGAGCTGACCACCTCGCCGATCCGTCCGCGCTGGCCGCGGCCATCCGCATCAGCGACGAACCGGACCACTCCGGCCTGGAGTCCGAGGTCGGAGATGCTGAGATAGCCCGACGACACAGAGAAGGAGAGCGCCAGGACCCAGATGCCGTACGCATCGGCACCCAGGCGCCGAATCGCGTACGCGACCACGAAGAAGTTGAGCAGCAGGGACAGCACCCCGACGACGCCGGTCACCAGGGTGTTGCGGAAGACGCGACGACCGTGGGCGACCTCGGGCTCGGCCGGATCGGTCATGCGCGGCGGAACACCTCCGCGGGCGGTCGCCCACGCAGGCGGCTGGCCACCTCTCCGTGCCGCACCGCCTTCCCCACAGTGGCGAGAGCACCGTCGAGCGCCGCTAGGGTTACCTCGATCGCAGCATCGTCATGGGCGAGCGAGACAAAGTTGGCGTTGCCGAGCAGGACGCCGCGGTCGAGGCACTCCTGCCATACAAGGCCCTTGAGACCGCTGGCGTCGGCTCCTCCGGCGGGCTGAAAGGTGATCACCCGGCGCGGCGCGAGCCCGATCATCTGCGCTGGCACCTCGTACTCCGAGGCCAGCGCGTTGAACCCCTCGATGAGCCGAGCCCCCTGGCGCCAGAGGTGTTCGATCACTCCGCCCGCGCGGATCCGCCGCAGCGTGGCCAGCGACGCCGCCAGCGCGACAGTGTCACCGCCGAAGG
>CATPBU010000304.1 GCA_955652455.1 Candidatus Dormiibacterota bacterium | reverse complement strand
GTGCGGAAGGGTGGCACCAGCAGCAGCTCGCGGCCACCGTAGCTGCGCCGCAAGGGATCGTCGCAGGGGAAGTTTCCGCCAGCGTCGTCGGCAGCCTGCTGCTGCGGGCCGACAGCGGTGGCGGCATCGACGATCAGAGTCTCGGTCAGCGCGCGCATCCCGTTGTAGTCGGTGTACGCCTCGTAGGCCTCGAGCATGGTGAACTCGGGGTTGTGCCGCGGCGAGAGTCCCTCGTTGCGAAACACCCGACCGATCTCGTAGACGCGGCGGTAGCCGCCGACAAGCAACCGCTTGAGATGGAGCTCGATGGCAATGCGCAGGTAGACGTCGGTGTGCAGCGCATTCCAGTGAGTCTTGAATGGACGCGCATGGCCTCCACCGGGGATCGGCTGCAGGATGGGGGTCTCCGTCTCGAGGAAGCCGCGATTATCGAGCGTGCGCCGCAGCGATCGCACCACCGCCGTGCGCGCGGCAAAGTGGCGCCGCTGCTCCACGCTGCAGAGGAGGTCGAGATATCGCTTGCGATACCTCGTCTCCTGGTCGTGGAGACCGTGGTACTTCTCGGGAGGCGATTGCAGGGCCTTGACCAGCAGCGTCAACTCGTCCGCAACGACTGTCGGTTCGCCGCGCCGCGTGCGCATCACATGTCCGCGCACGCCGATGATGTCACCGAGGTCGAGCAGTCGGACCAGGGCGAATTGTTGATCGCCAAGACGATCCAGTTTCAGCCACACCTGGAGGCGCTCCTCCTCTGCCTCGATGTGCGCGAAACAGCTCTTGCCCTGCATGCGGTACTGCATCACCCGTCCGGCCACGCGCACCTCCGGCCCCTCGGGGGCATCCTCGCCCTCGTCCGCGGGCGCCGTCGCGGATTCGAATGAGGCGAGGACACGGCGGGCACCGTCGAGCGTCTCGGTGGGCGAGAAATCGACGTTGTAAGAGGGCACACCGAGCTTGGCCAGCTCATCGAGCTTGCGTCTGCGTTCGGCCGTCAGGTCATCGGCGGGCATGACGCCCTATCTTCGACCTTTGCTCAGCACCCACGAAGCCGCCGGTCAGGAGACGCGGACGATCTTGACGCGACGCGGGCCGCCCGGGCTCTGCACATCAACCGAGTCGCCGGTGCGGTGGCCGATCAGCGCCTTGCCAACCGGCGACTCCATCGAAATGCGACCGCTGGCGACGTCCACCTCCGCCGGTCCGACGATGGTGAACACCTGCTTGCCGAACTCGTCTTTCAGTTCCACTTCGGAGCCGACGCGTACAACGCTGGAGTCCTTCGACTCCTCGATGAGGACGACATTGCGGAGCATGTTCTCGAGCGTGAGAATGCGACCCTCCACCATGCCCTGCTCGTTCTTGGCATCCTCGTACTCAGCGTTCTCCGAGATATCGCCGAAGTCCTTGGCGTACTTGATGCGCTCAGCAATCTCCGCACGCCGTACCGTGCGCAGTTCCTCGAGTTCTGTCTCGAGCTTCTGTTGCCCCTCGGGCGTGAGCAGAACGGGTTTGTCCATCGTCGGGTCAAGACCTCGCCAACGTCGGGGCCGCAGCGCCCCGGGAATGAGACGCCGGAGTATAGGGGAGGCCTTCCCGCCGGTGATGTGACGAATTGCCAACGTTCGTTGACCGGATGTGACACCCCGGGTATCATCGGACGACGTCGACGACATTCCGCCCCCCCTCTCGGGGCGTCTCTGGTACGCCAGGGGCGCCCTCTTCTTTTAACAGGGAAGGGGCAGATCCCCTTCCCTCACGTGGTCGAAATGAATTCGACCACGCACACCCATCCCCTAGGCGCACCTCGTGCGCCGCTGCGCTTCGCGCGGAGATGCCTTCGGTGGGGACTGGCCGTGCTTTCCTCGGACGCTCTGTCTCGAGCGCCTCATCGGTGCATTCCGTGCGCTATCTCGATGCTCAGCTTTCAGCCATCTGGGTTTATGTGCAGTGACAGCTCGGGGTGGTGGCGACGACCACCGCCCAGGTGATGACGGTGAAGACCCAGACAGCGTAGGCGGCGCTGATCCAGACGCTCTGCATGCTGGTGCTGGTGACCCGGGTCGCCACCGTGGCCAGGGCGGCGAGCGCGGCCAGGGATGAGACGACGGCGAGCAGGTGTGCCCACAGCGGGGCGGTCAGGATGACGCCGCCGATGACCACCAGGAAAGGTGGAACTGCCAGCGGGACGACCCACCAGGGGAGCTCGACTGGGGCGCCAAGCCGCGAGTCGCTCATCCCTCGCCGCTGGTGAAGATGGGCCGGTACCAGCCTTCCGGACCGAGCCCGGCGGACAGCGCCATCGCAAAAATGGTGTCGAGGTCCTCGAGGCGGCGGAGGTCCTGCACCCTCGCCCGGAGCTTGGCGGCCCCATTGCAGCCCTTGACGGACCAGGCGACATATTTGCGACCGATGCGCAGGGCGCGCTCGGCACCGTGGTAGGCGATGAGCAGGTCGAGATGGCGGCGGCACAGCGCCATCCGCGAGGCAAAATCGAGATCGGCGAGAAGCTCACCCGTGGCCAGCTGGTGGGTCGCCTGGCGGATCAGCCAGAGGTTGCCGAGCATGCCGCGTGCGATCACCACGCCATCCACGACGCCGCTGCGGATGCGTCGCTCGATGAGGCGGACGTCCTCGACGTCACCGCTGCCGATGACCGGGATGTCGACAGCCTCCTTGACGCGGGCGATCTCCGCCCAGTCGGCGCCTCCTGCGTAGCCCTGACAGCGGGTACGCCCGTGGACGGTGACGGCGGCCACGCCCACATCCGCGAGGGCGCGGGCCAGCTCGGGTGCGTTGATGCTCTGCGCATCCCATCCGAGCCGCATCTTGGCGGTGACCGGCACGTCGACTGCGGCGACCATGGCTGCGAGGACCGCGGCCGTCGCGCTGACGTCCCGCGCCAGGGCCGCCCCGCTGCCCCGGCCCACCACCTTCCTGACCGGGCATCCCAGGTTGACGTCGACGGTCCGCGCGCCGCGTTCGACGCAGATCTCGGCGGCGGCCGCCATCACCGCGGGGTCGCACCCGACCAGTTGCGCACCGGCCGGGCCCACGCCCGCTGGAAAGTCGAGGAGGTGCAGGCTGGCGTCGAGACTGCGCACCACCGCCTCGCTGGCCACCATCTCGGTCGTGACCAGGCCGGCGCCCATCTCGATGGCCAGCTGGCGACAGGGGGCGTCGGTGATGCCCACCATCGGAGCGATCAGCACCGGTGAGGTCAGTTCGAGCGCGCCGATACGCAGGGCGGGGCGGGTGGCGGCTGCGACGGCCATGATCGCTCGATCTTACGGGCAGGCTCGG
>CATPBU010000303.1 GCA_955652455.1 Candidatus Dormiibacterota bacterium | reverse complement strand
GCTGGCCAACCAGCACGGCTGCTCGGTGACCTTCATGGCCAAGCCGGACCACACCTGGATCGGCAGCTCATGCCACATCCACTCGAGCCTCTGGAACGACGATCGCAACGCGTTCGACGGCGAGCCCGAGGTGTTCCGCCAGTACCTCGCGGGTCAGCTGGCGGCGAGCGCCGAGCTGGCCATCTTCCTGGCGCCGAACATCAACTCCTACAAGCGCTATGCGGCCAGCAGCTGGGCGCCGACGCGGCTGGCCTGGGGGTACGACAACCGCACCTGTGCCTTCCGCATCGTCGGGCACGGGCAGGGGCTGCGGATCGAGAGTCGCATCCCCGGCGCCGACGCCAATCCGTACCTCGCCTTTGCGGCGATGCTCGCCGCTGGGCTGCACGGCATCGAGAACTCACTGCAGCTGCCGGCAGCGTTCGAGGGCAATGCCTACGAGTCCACCGTGGAGCGCTTTCCGAGCACGTTGCGCGACGCTATCAGCGCCCTGGAGAACGGGACCGTCGCGCGCCTGGCGCTCGGCGACGACGTCGTCGACCACTACCTCAACTACGCGCGTACCGAACAGCAGCTCTTCGACCGGGTGGTGACCGAGTACGAGCGCAACCGGCTCTACGAGCGGGGATGACGCTTCGGGTCATCAACCCGGCCACCGAGCTGCCCATCGCCGAGCTCGAGCCCGCCGGGGTGGAGGAGGCCGACGCGGCGGTCGCCCGAGCGCAGAATGCATTCCCGGCTTGGCGCGCGGTGAGACCCGCCGACCGTGCCCGCCTGCTGCGGCGGCTGGCGGTCCTCATCGAGGAGCAAGGCGAGGAGCTGGCCACCCTCGAGACCCGCAATGTCGGCAAGCCGATCTCCGACTCGCGTGCCGAGGTGGGCATGGTCGCCGACGTGTTCCATTTCTACGCCGGCGCGATCGACAAGCACCACGGCCAGACGATCCCGGTGGCGGGTGGGGTCGACATGACGTTCCACGAACCGCTCGGCGTCGTCGGGCTCATCGTCCCCTGGAACTTCCCGATGAACATCGCCAGCTGGAAGCTCGGTCCGTCGCTGGCGTGCGGCAACACCGTGGTGCTCAAGCCGGCCGAGCTGACGCCGCTCACGGCGCTGCGGCTGGCCGAGCTTGCGCTTGCTGCTGGGATTCCTGAAGGCGTGCTCAACGTCCTGGTCGGCCCGGGGCGCGTGGTCGGCGAGCGGCTGGTGCAACACCCGGCGGTTGCCAAGATCAGCTTCACCGGCTCCACCGCGGTGGGCAAGCAGGTGATGCGCGGCGCTGCCGCAACGGTGAAGCGCGTGTCGCTCGAGCTCGGCGGCAAGTCGGCGAACATCGTGTTCGGCGACGCCGACATCGAGAAGGCCGCCGCCGCCGCACCGTCGTCGGTGTTCGGCAACGCGGGGCAGGACTGTTGCGCGCGCTCGCGGATCCTCGTGCAGCGATCGGTATACGACGCGTTCATCGACCAGCTGGTCGACGTCACCAGGCGCGTCGTGGTTGGCGACCCAGAGGACGCCGCCACCGAGATGGGACCGCTCGTCTCCGCCCAACAGCGCGACACGGTGGCGTCGTTCGTGCAGACGGAACCCTTGTTCCGCGGCACCGCGCCGGAAGGTCGCGGCTTCTGGTACCCCTGCACCATCGTCACTGCAGACAACTCGGACCGTGTGGCGCAGGAGGAGGTGTTCGGCCCGGTGGCCGCGGTGATCCCCTTCGCTGACGACGAGGAGGCGGTGCGGATCGCCAATGACACCCCGTACGGATTGTCCGGCTCGGTGTGGACCAGCGACGGCGCGCGCGCCCTGCGTGTGGTGCGGGCCATCGAGACCGGTGTGCTCTCGGTCAACGCCAACACCTCGGTGCGCGTGGCAACCCCATTCGGTGGCTTCAAACAGTCAGGGTTCGGACGCGAGCTGGGCATGCAGGCGATGGACGGGTATTCGGAGGTGAAGAACGTGTTCATGGCCACCGACAGCTGATGGGACGGCTTGAGGGCAAGGTTGCCGTGATCACCGGAGCGGCGGGCGGGATCGGCCGCGAAGCTGCCCTGTTGTTCTCACGGGAGGGCGCGTCGGTGGTCGTCGCCGACGTGTCCGCCGAGAGCGGCGAGGCGACCGCGGCGGAGTGTCGCGAGGCGGTCTTCGTGCAAGTCGACGTCGGCGATGCACAGAGTGTCGAGGCGATGTTCGCGGTCGCCGCACGCCAATTCGGCGGGGTCGACGTCCTCTACAACAACGCCGGGATCATGCCGGCCGACGATGATTCCATCCTCACCACCGAGGCGGACGCCTGGGATCGCGTCCAGGCGGTCAACGCGAGAGGGGTGTTCCTCTGCTGCAAATACGGAATTCCCCGTCTGCTCGAGCGGGGCGGCGGCTCGGTGATCAATGTCGCCTCGTTCGTCGCGTTGGTGGGGGCGGCGACGTCGCAGATCGCCTACACCGCCTCCAAGGGAGCGGTGCTCTCCATGAGCCGAGAGCTCGCGGTACAGTTCGCCCGCCAGGGGGTGCGGGTCAACGCGCTCTGCCCCGGCCCGGTGGAGACGCCGCTGCTGATGCGCCTCTTCGCCGACGACCCGGACGCATACCAACGGCGGCGTGTCCACCTGCCGATGGGCCGCCTGGCGACAGCGCGGGAGATCGCCAACGCGGCGCTGTTCCTGGCCAGCGACGAGTCGTCGTATGTCAACGGGGCGACGTTCCTCGTCGACGGTGGTCTCAGCGCCGCGTACGTGACCCCGGAGTGACGCAGGGCTGAGGCGCGCCGCACCTGGGCATCTGGTCAGAGCGCGCCCTCGATGCCGGCGAGCACGTCGTCCACCCGGATGCGGTCGAG
>CATPBU010000302.1 GCA_955652455.1 Candidatus Dormiibacterota bacterium | reverse complement strand
GGGGCGATGCTGCCGCTCCATGGTGACGCCGGCCGTCCCGCAGATGTGCTAGGCACGCAACGCCGAGCTGCACGTTGCGTACCAGGTGACCCGCACCGGTCCGGCCGAGATGCCCGAGTCGCGCGCCCGCACCCGGACATCAGATGGGTACCTTGCCGCGGGTCATCCCGACGTCGCCATCCTTGAAGCGTTCAAGGCAGCTACCGTAACGGCCATGGTTGGCGGTAACCAGCGTCAGCGGCAGCCCTGGATCTGCGGGACGGCTAGGCAGCGCAGGTTCTACGACGCATCGAGTTCTCACATCGGGCGGAGGGCTACAGGATCGTCATGTCGCCGCTGTTGTCGAGCACGGCGTGCATGAGTTCCGCCGGCGGCCGGCCGCTGATTAGCAGTGCGACGACCAGGGGAGTGGCCCGGCGCATCTTGCGCTTTCCCCGCGATCTGTTTCATTGTTACGCGGCCCCTGGGGCGACGACTGCCCGTTGTGCTCGTAGTCGAGCTTGAACTCCCGTGTCTACCCTCAAGGTGAGGACGGCGGGGCGGTGGCCACCGAGCCGACACAGGGTTGGCCGCACCGTGCACGATGTATCCTGCAATGCCCATGACGGCCGTCAGCCGCGGGATCCAACCATTCGGCGCCGGCCCGGGAGAATGCGCCAAGGAGGTCAGCCATGTCGTCGGTCCGCCCCAGTGAGCCCTGGCATACCGACCAGTGGTTCACGAGCCCGTGGAATCACGATCCCGAGGTCGCCGCGTCCTTCGCCTTCCCCGAGAGGATCACTGTCCACGATGTGACCCTTCGCGACGGTGAACAGCAGGCCGGGGTCGAGTTCACCGCCGACGACAAGGTACGCATCGCCGAGGCCCTTGCAGAAGCCGGTGTCCACCGGATCGAGGCAGGCCTTCCCGCCGTCTCCGCCGCCGACGCCGAGGCGGTCCGGCGAATCGTCGCCGCCGACCTGCCCTCGACCATCTACGCCTTCTCGCGCTGCATGGTCGCGGATGTGCAGGTGGCGATCGACTGCGGCGCCCAGGGCGTTGTGATGGAGATCCCTTCGAGCAGGCATCTCATCGAGCTCGGCTATCGCTGGAGCGTCGAGCGGGCCATCGAGCTGTCCATCGAGGCAACCAAGTTCGCGCACGACAACGGCATGCTCGTCTCGTTCTTCCCGATCGACGCGACCCGGGCGTCGGTGCAGGATTACCTCAATCTGGTCGAGACGGTCGCACGCGATGGTCACGTCGACTCGCTGGGGCTTGTCGACACCTTCGGCGTGCTCACTCCGCACGCGGTGGAGAGATTCGTCAGGGTCAGCCGCGAGCGGCTAAACGTCCCGCTGGAGACGCACTTCCACATGGACTACGGGATGGGCGTGGCCAACACGGTGATCGCCGCGGCGGCCGGCGCCTCATGCGTCCAGGTCACGGTGAGCGGCCTCGGCGAGCGCGCGGGTAACACCCCGCTGGAGGAGACGGTCATGACCCTCCTCACCCTGTACGGTAAAGACCTCGGCATCCACACGGAGGCGCTGACCGGGTTGGCCCGCCTCGTTGGCGAACTGTCGGGCGTGCAGCAGCCGTCCAATCGTGCGGTCACTGGCAGCCGCCTCTTCGAGATCGAGTCCGGCATCATCGCCACCTGGGCTCGCAACGTGCGCGATGTGGACCGTACGGAGTCGCTGCCGTACCTTCCCGAGTTGGTCGGCCAGGTGGGACCACGCATCGTGCTCGGCAAAGGCAGCGGCATCGACAACATCGTCGAGGGCCTCGAGCGCATCGGGGTAACCGCCACTCAGGAGGAGAGTCTCGAGATGCTTCAATTGGTCAAGACGAGGTCACTCGAGCGCAAATCGCTGCTCGACGACAGCGACTTCAAGGAGATCGCCGACTCCGTGGTCTCCCGCGCGTAGCCGTGCGAACCCTGATCGAGGCGCTCTGATGTCCGCGAGGGTGGGCGTCGTCGGCC
This sequence comes from Candidatus Dormiibacterota bacterium, assembly GCA_955652455.1. The sequence goes on along the minus strand of CATPBU010000302.1, from coordinate 3,063 downwards.
TTGGCGTGATGGGCTCAGCGATGAGCGTCAATCTGATGGCCGCCGGATTCACAGTCGTCGGCTTCGACCTCGCGCCCGAGCGTCGGGCAGCCCACGCCGCGGCCGGTGGGGAGGTGGCGGACTCACCGTCGAGGGTCGCCGAAAGCGTGGATGCGGTTGTGCTCTCGCTGCCCAGCGTGGCAGCGCTCGAGGCGGTGGTGAGCGGCGCCGGCGGTCTGTCGTCGCGCGGCGCCGGGGAGTTGGTGGTGGTGGAGACCAGCACGCTCCCACTCGAGGCGAAGTTCTCCGCGCGCGACTCGCTGGCACCTCTGGGTATCGAGGTCCTCGACTGTCCACTGAGCGGTACGGGCGCACAGGCGCGCGTGAAGGACGTCATCGTCTACGTGAGCGGAGACGAGGTGGCTGCGAACCGCGTTGGCCCGGTGATGGACGGCCTGGCGCGGCGGCATTTCTACACCGGGGAATTCGGCAACGGATCCAAGCTCAAGTACATCGCGAACCTGCTGGTCACCATTCACAACGTGTCCACGGCCGAGGCCTTCCTCCTCGCCAAGCGGGCAGGCATCGACCCGCGGATGATGCTGGAGGTCGTGGGAGACGGCGCCGGTTCCTCACGAATGTTCCAGGTGCGCGGGCCGCTCATGGCCGAGAACGACTACGACGATCCCACAATGCGGGTGGACCTGTTCCAGAAGGACATCGAGATCATTCGCCGCTTCGCGCAGGGCGTGCACAGTCCGACACCATTGTTCACGCTCAGTGCGCAGCTCTACGAGGCGGCGATGGCTCAGGGGCGAGCGGCGCAGGACCCGGCGTGCGTGCTCGCGGTCCTGGAGCAACTGACTCAGCGAGTCGACACCTGACGTCGCGGCGCCTGCGCCGACCCTCAGCCGGCTCGCCGGCTGGGTTGGGGCGAGCCGCGGCGGCGTCGAGCGGAGCGGGCCGTGGCAGGAGAGTCGCCGGCGACCAGGATGGCATGCAGGGTCGCGTCGAGATGACGTCGCAACGCCTCGGCAGCGGCATCGCCGTCGCCCGCCCGCAAGGCCGCGAGAATGCCACGGTGGTCGGCGTTTCCCTTCTTCATGAGCGTCGGGTCAAGGTGGACGGCGTGAGCGACGTAGAGCGCCGCCGCGTCCTGCACGTTCTTGACGGCGCTGGCAAGACGCGGTGACTGCGCGGCACTCTCGAGCAGGCTGTGGAACTTCCAGTTGGTCTCCACCCACGCGGCCGGGTCGGACTCCTTCTCCATCCGTGCGTGCAATGAGGCTGCTGCCTTCAACTGCTCTTTGGTGATGCGCGAGGCGGCAAGCCGTAAGGCGAGCGGTTCAAGCGCCTTTCGTATCTCGTAGATCTCGCGCAGTTCGTCCATGTCAAGCTCGTGAACGACCGCGCCGCGGTGAGGATGGAAGCGGATCAGCTGGTCCGACGCCAGGTCGCGAAGAGCCTCCCGAACCGGAGTGGTGCTCACCCTCAGCTGGGCGGCGAGCTCCGCCTGGACCAGGCGGGTGCCACCCGGCAATTCCCCGCTGAGAATGGCGTGCCGCAGGGTCTCGCGCACGATCTCGTGCGCGGTAAGCCGTTCCGGCGCGGTCCGGAGGCTGCGGATCCGCAGGCCACCGATGGTGCTCATCCACTCTCCATGCCAGGCCAATGTGCGGTGACTGGTGGCGACATTGTCGACTATCCACGATGCGTCTTTGCGCCCTCGGCCAAGCGCTGGACGAGCAGCCCGGCTTGACCTTTGCAGATTGCATGATGTAGCGTCACCGGGCGCCGGAAATCGTGGCCGCGGATGACGCGACACCCGTCTCACGCCGTTAGAAAAGGACCTCCCGCATGTCTTTCGGCATGGTCAGCATGGACTGGCAGGAGCGCATCAACTGGCAGCGCATGCGCGAGTATCGCCTGGCGCGGACCCGCGAAGCAATGCGTAACCACGAGCTGGGGGCCATGCTCTTCATGTACGACGAGAACGTGCGTTATGTCACCTCGACGCTGACGCCCGGATGGAACCGGCTGAAGCCGGGCCTTCGCTACGCGATGCTCACCGAAGGAGGCGAGCCGATCCTCTTCGAGCAGGGTGACATCGGCATCCACGTGGAGAAGCACTCACCGTGGCTGCGCAAGGAGAACATCCGGCACTCCTTCTCCTGGATCAAGGGCGCAGCGGGACCGGCCTCCGACATGCAGGTCGGCAAGTTCACCAAAGCCCTCCTCGAAGCGATGGAGGAGGCCGGCGTCAAGGACCGGCCGCTCGGAGTCGACTTCATCGACATCAACATGATCCGTGCGTTCGAACGCGCGGGGGTCACCTGGACCGACGGCATGACCCCGATGATGGAAGCACGATCGGTCAAGAACCAGGACGAGCAGGAGGCGATGCGCATAGTCGCCGCCATCGGCGACGCGCTGCACTACGAGTTCTCGAAGTTCCTCAAGCCCGGTCTCACCGAGAACCAGGTCACCGCGTTCGGGATGAAGTATCTCTTCGACATTCCCGGCATGGAGGACGTGGAGGACATCATCGTCTCCTCCGGGCCGAATGCGTGGCCGAACTGGCGCAACTTCTCCGACCGCATCATCCGGCCGGGCGAGATCGTCATCATCGACCTTGCGGCGCTGACCTGGAACGGCTTCAAATCCTGTTACTACCGCACCTACTGCGTTGGTGGCACCCCGACCGCAGAGCACCGCGAGTACTACGAGATCGCGCTGAAGTGGCTCTACGATTCGATCGAAGCGGTCAAGCCCGGCGCCACCACCGCCGACATCGCCAGCAAGTGGCCGTCCGCGAAGGAGACCTGGGGCTACGAGGACGAGGACCAGGCCGCCGCCAACCTCTGGGGACATGGCCTCGGCCTCGCCCAGTACGACATGCCCGTGATCTCACGCATCTGGTCGCTCGACTTCCCGCAGGAGATCAAGCCGGGCATGGTGTTCGCGCTGGAGACGCAGCACGGCAAGGTCCACGACTTCGGGGTGAGGATCGAGGAGATGCTGATCGTTCACGACGACGGCCCGGAGCTCATCACCACGTTCCCGGTCAACGAGATCACCGTCGCG